>JAIXVO010000548.1 GCA_027482985.1 Cyanobacteriota bacterium | reverse complement strand
GATCCGATAAATCCCCAATAATTTTGCGCACAGGCGGCGGCAAAATTTTGGAGAGGGTAGGAGTTGCTAAGATTTTGTCTTCTTCTGCCAGTTGGGGGTTTTTCAACACATCAATGACTTTCAAGGCATACACACCCTTAAATTCTTCTTCTAAAATCGTATTTAACGTTTTTAGCGCCCGAATCGAATTGGGAGTATTCCCAGCCACATAAAGCTTTAGAACGTAAGTTTTCTTCAATGGACTCATAGCATTTGCCTGAACGGGTGATTGGGTGAGAGCGACAGGTTAAGGCAAGGAACCAGCTTGCCTTAACAGCGGAAGTTCCGGAGAAACAATCGATGCCTCAGTCGATAAAAGTTTGGCACTTTGATCAAGACCCGTTGGTCACCTTCAAACCCTATACATTGTTAGGCTTCTCGGGGGATAGAACGACGGTACATTTCACACAGGTGAGCAATTGTATCGATCAGTGTTAAGCGGTAGTCCAAAAGTATTTCTTCGCTACGTCCCTCCAATTTTAACTGTTTCGAAAATTCGTCTATCAACTCCATGTGGATTTCCACAATTTGGGCGGCTGAAACATCAGTAAAAAAGGCAGTATTGACAAAATCATCAATTCGCTGGTTCAAACTACCATCATTAGTGAAATAAAGCAAAACGATGTCCCGATATTTAGTTTTCAGCAGTTCCACGATCTCCTGCCTACGGTCGGGTGGTAAGTAGCGAAAGAAGTTTTGCGGATCTCGTTTGTAATACACACCCAAATATCCCAAGCGTTCTTTCAATTTCTCAGACAACCGCTGCTGTTGCGGCAACAGCAGTTCTTGTGGCGAGGGCACGTCTGGCGTGGGCGGGGTGCGCTCGGATTTGGCCCAAGCGGTGGGGGAGAGGCGAATGAATTGCGCGATCGCCTGTTCAATCCCTTCGGCCAGTTCATCCAGCGCTGTTGGGGCGATAATCACTTCCCCTGTATGGTAGTGAAACGAGTTCAGAGCAGGGGTAACTGGACTCGCCTGATCGCTTAAATCCGCAATAATGACCGCGGGCAACAGAATGGCATGCCCGTATAACCAGGTGATCAGCGATCTCAGGTCTGGTCGATCTTGCAGCACCAGACAATCAATCCCATGCTTTTCGTGATCAACAAACTGGCAAAACGTTTCCAGTGTTGGATGATGGGTCACCAAAAACCGATGCTCACTGTCTAATGACTTAGAAACGTCATGAGCCAGTGGCTCGAGCGGTAAAAACGTACAAATCGTAAGTGAGGAATCCAAGGCTCAAACCGAGGGGAAGGAAGGGTTAGTCAATCAAACTGAGCAAGCGAGCCAAAAACCCAAGGACAAAGCCTCATCAGACCAACATCTGTGGGCGGAGATGGCTGCTGGCTACTGCCGACGCTTTGCGCATCACAACGATGAGAACGCCAAGGAGACGACCAGACAAGCTGAATGGCTGGTCAGAGTATAACATTCGTTCATCTCAATACATGAATCGTAGGAACAAGAGATGAAAATTCACATCTATTTTTTTATAGGGATTGTTAATACCCCTTTGGGTCGCAACATTTAATTAATTATAATTGTTGCCTGGGTCAGAGCTTTTCCACCGTCATAATGAAGGCGTTAGCTCACGTCATTGAATGTTTGGCACATTGATTGACTGGGCTTTGGGGTGAGTTACTAATGGATTTTCTTGGCTCGTCTCTTGATCTTCCAATGCCTGGGACAACCTTGAGGGGGTCAGTGGCAGTCTGGTCGAAGTGATAACTGGCGATGTTTTCATGATTCCCATGGCAGTGATTGCTCGTGTTACTGTTCCCTGGCTGGGAAGGTTAACTTATGTCCTTGCACGGCATCTATCTCAAAGAGTTTGTCCAGGCGGTTGCGACTTGTACTGGGCGAGAGTCGCTTGAAGTCATTTTGGGATGGCTGTTACAGGGAGATCGCGATCGCTTGGTGGTGGTGAATGCGCAACAGCAACCTGTGGGGTTAGTGCAACTCTCAGACTTGTTGCCCTTTGTGCTCCCCGTCAATCCTGCTGATGTGGCGACGGTGCAAGCCGCGCCCTACTGGCAACAGCCCATCCAGGACTTAACCCCGGCAGTCATTGTGCCACTGGCGCTGTTGCCCGCTGATTGGACTGTGGCGCAGGGGCTACCGACGCTCTGTGCGAGTGAGCAGCCGCATTATGCTTTAGTGAATGAGCAAACCCAACTGGTGGGTCTGTTGCACCGCGATCGCTTGCTCCAGGCCCTAGCGCAAACCGTTATTCCGATCGCCCCAGACGCTTCGCTGCCAGTCATAGGGCAATTGCCTTCGGTCATTTCGCCCCCCTTGGCAACCCCCCTGAGTACCACCTCCACGCCGCAGCAACAGATTTATCACCTAACCCAACAATTGCTGGCTCAACGCGCTGAACTAGAACAACGGCTCAAACTTCAGCAGCAGGAAATTTCCCGCTTAAACGGGTTGCGCTTGTTGGAGTCATCCTTCGATCGCGGCTCCCGTCCGCCACGGCCAGAGCCGCTGCCGTTCAAAGTTGCCGCAGCCCAAACACCTCCCTTATTAGAGATTCTGCTGCAACTCCTGGAACGCCTGCCAGTACCGCTCATGTTGCAAACCAGCGAGGGCACTGTATTAGCCCAAAATCTGGTGTGGTGTCAACAGATGGGCGATCTGGCTGACCCCATGAAAATTTGGCGTGAGGCCGCGGTCTGGTTGGGCGCTCAGCACCTGGCGGCTCCCCCAGTCGTGCCCACACCTGAGTTGCGCACTCGGTACTATCCAACCGAACTAACGTTTCAAGCGCCGGCGATCGCCCCTCTGCCGCTCCCTCAAGATCCCTTTCCGGTAGAGGAAAGTCTGTGTCAGTTGGGGTCGCACCCGGATAATTGCGTCTGTGTCTGTCCGCTGAAAGATGGCCATGAACGGGTGGTGCAGTTCGTTAAAATTTCCTTAAAAACGCTGCTACCGGATCTGGCGGTGGACTGGTTGTCCCTGTTCACGGCGCAAACTCCCGCTATGTCTGACGTTGAGGTTAGTGGCACGGGCGACACCGCCTTCCACCTGGCGACGTTAACCCCCATCAGCCCCAGTGGGGCGATCGAGGTAGAAGGGCAACCACAGGCTGGCGGCATGTCGGCTCACTCCAGCCCAGCGGCGATCGCGGAACCCACCCTGCAAACCCTCTGGCTCGTGCTGGCGCAGGATGTGACGCAGCAGCAACATCTAGCCCGCGAACTGACGGCTAAAAATGCCGACCTGGTGCAATTGAATCGACTCAAGGATGAGTTTTTAGCCTGTATCAGTCATGAACTGAAAACACCCTTAACCGCAGTATTGGGGTTATCTAGCCTATTGAAAGACCAAACCTTGGGCGAACTGAATCCCCGCCAGGTTCATTACGCGCAGTTGATTTACCAGAGCAGCCGCCATTTGATGGGGGTGGTGAATGACATTCTGGATCTAACCCGGATTGAAACCGGACAACTGGAATTGCTCTACGGCACTGTGGATATTGCGATCGTTTGCAGTCGCGCTTTTGACCAGGCTCGGCAGTTACGGATTGCCGAGAGCAAACAACCCGCGATCGAGACCGAGGCATTGCTGGAAACACCCATTAATCTCCAGATTGAGCCGCAACTCAAGACCTTAATTGCCGATGAAATGCGGTTGCGGCAGATGCTCGTGCATCTCCTCTCCAACGCCTTGAAATTTACGATACTGCAACATCCAGTGGGCTTAAAGGTGAGTCGCTGGGGCGGCTGGATTGCTTTTACGGTGTGGGATACAGGCATTGGCATCCCCGCCGACAAGCAACATCTCATCTTCCAAAAATTTCAGCAGTTAGAAAATCCGCTGACTCGGCAGTTTGAAGGGGCGGGGCTGGGGCTAGTCTTGACGCGCCGATTGGCGCGGCTGCACGGCGGGGATGTCACCTTTATTTCGAAAGAGGGGACGGGGAGTCAGTTTACGATTTTATTGCCGCCGACCCCCCCTGACAAGACGCAATTAACCCGCAGTACTCCATTACAGGATGAGACGGACATTGCCGAACCGGAACTGCGCTACCCCAACGGGCGAGTGCCGGTTTATGCCGCCCCAACAATGCCCCTCGATCGCGGCAGTCCCGCAGTCGCAGGGATGACTGATCGCCTGGTGTTGATTGTGGATGCGGTAGCGCAATATGTGGAAGCATTGACCAACAAATTAACCAGCCTGGGCTACCGCGTGGTGATTGCGCGATCGGGGACGGAAGCATTAGAGAAAGCCCGCCGGTTGCAACCCTGCGTGATTTTTTTGAATCCGCTACTGCCGTTGCTCTCCGGTTGGGATGTGTTGACCCTGCTGAAGTCGGGCACCGAGACCCAACATTTGCCCGTTGTGGTGATGGCGACGGTAATTGATCAGGAGCGGGCACATCAGCATCAGGCTGATGGCTTTTTACAACTCCCGGTGCAATCCACCAAGTTACAAACGCTCCTGCAACAATTGCTGGTGGGGACGAAAACCACCAGTTTACGATCGCCCACCCCTCCCCTCACCGTTCTGCGCCTGTCTGCCAGTGCACATCCCGCCACTGATCCCGCCGAGTTATTGAATCTGGATGAGTTGCTGCGATCGCAACACTACCGCATCTTGGAATCCGACGATGTGTCGCAAGCCGAACTCTTGGCGGAAGTTTGGAAGCCGAATGTGGTGTTGCTGGAAGGGGCGATCGCGAACCCCCTGGATTATTTGCAACACTTGAATCAGCA
This sequence comes from Cyanobacteriota bacterium, assembly GCA_027482985.1. GTDB lineage: Bacteria > Cyanobacteriota > Cyanobacteriia > Leptolyngbyales > Leptolyngbyaceae > JSC-12. The sequence goes on along the minus strand of JAIXVO010000548.1, from coordinate 1,879 downwards.
CCCGATGCTGGCAGCGTTACCAATTGTGACCCTCGATCCGGCGATTGCCCAGGCCGCGAATCAAATTGCGGGCTTACAAATTTTTCCCTGTCTGCTGCAACGAGACGGCGCAACAACGGTCACCGCTCCCGATCTGGCAACTTTGTTGCAGGTGATTCAGGTGGCGGCGGGGTGTATTTGGAATCCGTCGATTCTGGCGGTAAATTTATCGACATTAGCCGCAACTTCAGAACCACTAGGCGATCGCTCTACTTCCTCCCCAACTGGTGAGATGTCCAGTTTTCCCAAGGAAGCAGGCTGGTTGCAAGCCCTGGTGCAGTATTTGCAAACGGCTGGTTTAGAAGGATTGATTGGGCACTCCTGGCAGGATGTCATGCAGCAGTTATCGGCACAAAGTGTGGATGTGTTGCTGCTCTGTTGGACGCATGGCGAACCGTCACCGCAGGTGTTAGCGTGGTTGGGGCAATTGCGGGAGTTAACCCCCCATCCGCCGATTTTGGTGTTGGATCATCGCGATCCAGAGTTGGGGGAAGCGACGCTGATTCCGTTGCCGCAACAACTGCGATCGCTGGCGACCGAGATTGTCACACCGCCGCTGTCGATGTCCGATTTACTAGAGCAAATTCAACGCATGCTCCAGAAATAGCCGCTGGGCAGACCGGGACACCAATCTTAATTCACCCCAAAGTCGCTACTGGCGTGCCCCCAGTCGGGAACCTGGGGTTTCCTCCCAGCCTCGCGCTCCTGCCCGCCCTGCCAGGAGGAGGCCAGATGTCCCCATGGGCTGATTTGGTCAGGGATTGACTCGACTCGTAACGAACTTTCAACTTTTAACCCAGGGTTCACCGCACTGCAAAAACCAGTGATATGATTACCCATTAAAGCTAGGGGTGCCCCGCGCTTGGCGATTGCAAATTTTAAGTTGAACCTAAGCAACACCAGAATTTGCCAGCGCGATCGCGGTCGGCTGAGATCAGACCCTTAGAACCTGAGACCGGGTTATACCGGCGGAGGGAAGCTGTTTATTTGAGGAACTTCATATGCGAACCGACTGGATTGCTAACCGTCACGGACAGCCCAACGTGACGCAGATGCACTATGCGCGTCAGGGCGTGATTACCGAAGAAATGCGGTATGTCGCCCACCGGGAACATCTGCCGGCCGAACTGATTCGGGATGAAGTCGCACGGGGGCGGATGATTATTCCAGCGAATATGAATCACCCCAACCTCGAACCGATGGCGATCGGGATTGCCTCTAAGTGCAAAGTGAATGCCAACATTGGTGCTTCCCCCACTTCTTCTAACCTGCAAGAAGAAGTGGACAAACTGCATCTGGCCGTCAAATATGGGGCCGATACGGTGATGGACTTATCGACCGGGGGCGGCAATTTGGATGAAATTCGGACCGCCATTATCCACGCCTCACCCGTGCCGATTGGGACAGTGCCCATCTATCAAGCCCTGGAAAGTGTGCACGGACAGATTGAAAGTCTGACTCCCGATGACTTCTTGCACATCATCGAGAAGCACGCCCAGCAAGGGGTAGACTACATGACCATCCACGCTGGCATTCTGATCGAACACCTGCCCCTCGTGCGCGATCGCATCACAGGCATCGTCTCCCGCGGCGGCGGCATCATCGCTCGCTGGATGTTGCACCACCATAAACAAAACCCGCTTTACACCCACTTCAACGACATCATCGCCATCTTCCAAAAATACGATGTCTCCTTCAGTTTGGGCGACTCTCTCCGCCCCGGTTGCACCCACGATGCTTCTGATGCGGCTCAATTGGCTGAACTCAAAACGCTGGGACAACTCACCCGCAGAGCTTGGGAACACGATGTGCAGGTGATGGTGGAAGGGCCAGGTCATGT
>JAIXVO010000246.1 GCA_027482985.1 Cyanobacteriota bacterium | reverse complement strand
TCCACCTCCCCACAAGTTGCTTAACCATGCTACCGATTTCACTGCCATTGGTGATCGGGAGGCCGTCAGGCGGGCGCGATCGCGGCGGGCGGCAGCAACGACACATGGGCCGACACAATTTTCCAACCGTAGGGAAATTTGCGCCACATCTGACTTTGGCGACCTTGCCGTAATACCCCCTGGGTCGTGCGCTCAAACTCCAGCGTGACGGAGGCCGTATCCTCACCAAACGTCACAACCTGGAGCTGACTGATGGTTCGCGCCAGATCTTGAGTCGGGCGATCGCTACGAAATTGCCGGATCGCTGCAATCCCGTACAAATTTTCTGTGGCTCCAAACCGCACCACTTCGGCAGATTCCCAAAATAATTCATCCAACACGGCTAAATCATTCGTCACTAGTGCGGCTTCATATTTCAGGTAAAGCTGAGTCAGTTCGGCGACCAAAGCGGGGTCGTTAATCAGGGACATATCACTGGCATGCCATTCATGTTCTTCAGGATGGTACCAGAGCGGCGGTTATTCTCCATGCCGAGTCTCAGCGAGTGGCGAGAACCCTGCTGTCGGTGTCCATTGCAGCGCTCCAGTTTCACCCGTGATGTAGAGCGGAAGGTGCTGCTGTTGCAACCATTCCATCGTGGCTGGCGCGATCGCCCGACTCGATGCGATCGCCACTCGTGGTTGTACCGCTTGCACCAACGCCGGATCTAACGACTGACCACTCCACCACAGCACCTCTGCGTGAGGCACCTGCCCAGCGGCCAGCCACGCTTTTTGTTGTTCTGCATCCACCCCCACCAACCACAGCCACTCATGCCCTTGGAGCGTCAGTTGCGCGATCGCGGGGGTGAGGCTGAGCCAGGTCAAGCGGGTGCTGCCGATGGTGGCGGTTTGGTGTAGCCCCACGGGAATCAGTTGGGGATTGTTCGTGGGGGTGGGCTGGAGGCTGGCCGGCGACAGCGGCGGCTGCACCACGTAGCGCACTGGCAGTCGCGCGGCTACGGTGGTCCAGTGCATGACGGCATCAGGCTGAGGGGCGATCGCCCAATCAATTTGATTCACCCCCACTTGCTGTAAGTACGGCAGCAAAGTGGATTGTTGCGTCTGCGCCTGACTCCCACCCAAGACGAGCACCCGCCCGCGATCGCGTAACACTAGCGTCGGCTCCTGCGCCGTTGCCAGGATCGTGGCCTGGGTCAACGTCAGCCCCATGGCCACCGGGATCAGCACCAGCCCGATCCCTAGCAGCAAGCCCCACCGCCAGCGACGTTGCCACCAGCGCTGCCAACTGCACAGACTGAGCAGGAGATACAGCCCCACGACCAGTGCGACTGGAATGGTGCCGATCGCCCAGCCATTTCCTGGTAACCGCTCAAAGCCACGTACGATCGCTAGCAGCAGGTGAGTAGGGTATTGCAGCAACCAGGCCAGAGTTGCCCCCGCTGGCGGCCAGATTAATGCAGCCAGCGCGCTAACCATCCCGCCTAAACTAATTCCCGAAATCAGGAGGGTGGTCGCCACATTAGCCGGAATGCTGTAGGGCGACAACACGCCAAAGGCCCCCAGTTGCAGCGGAAATGTCCAGAGGTAGGCCGCGATGGGAACGGCAATGCTGGTCGCGATCGCGGTTGGGAGCCAATCTAACCGCCGGGCGATTGGGGTGACGGTGACTAATAAGCCCAAGGTCGCCAGGAAGCTCAATTGAAAGCCCAAATCCCAGATCCAGAGGGGGTTCAGCAGGAGCAACAGAACAGCCGTCAGGAGCAGTGTTCCCAGCGGTTGCACTTGCCGTTTCAGCACCAGCGCCACCAGTCCGCCAAACCCCATCACAGCGGCTCTCAGGACGGCGGGTTGAGCGCCTGCCAGCCCCACAAACCCCACCAGCGCCAAGCTGCCCAGGCCAAACTGAAGTTTGGGCGATCGCTGTCGGGTCAGCGCCAGCACTACCCCCAGCAGTAGCGAAGTTTGAAAGCCAGAAGCCGCCAGCGCATGGGCTAATCCCACCCGCACAAACGCATCTTTCACGTCATAGGGCAAATCCACCGCCCGCCCGCCCAACACCATCGCACTGATCAGCGCTCCGGCTGGACTCCCAGCCCCCACTTGCTGCGCCGTCACAATCCGTTGCTGGATCTGCCACCAGCCCCAATTTGGATTGTCTTGCTGGAGCCTCACCTGATCGCCCCGTAATCCCGCAAAACTGCCCTCCTGCTGCAAATACTGTTTGAAGTCAAAGCCCCCCGGATTGGCAGCAGCTTTGGGTAAGTAAAGCGAACCGGATACCTGCACTACTTGCCCCGGATGTAATGCCTTGGCCTGCTCCGGCGGCACCGTGGTATACACTTTGCCAGTCACGGGTTGCCGATCGCCAATCGGCTCGATCGCCTGAGCTTGCAGCCAGAACTGCGCTTTATCGCTGCGGGTCAATCGCGGCAGGGTCGTGACCCTACCTGTCACCAACACTTTCACCGCACCATCGGCAGGCGTGAGTAACCGACTGATATCCTGCGCCGCTGGATGGGGCATGCGCCACTGGTAGTAAAAGCTGGCGAACAGCGCGATCGCCCCCGCAATCAACCAAATGCGGCGCGGCAAGAGCGATCGCCAGACTCGGTGTAATCCCACTGTTGCGCCCACGCCCAGGAGTAACAGCAGCCAATTGGCACCCGGAATCGCGATCGCCAACAACCCAACCATAAACGCGAGGCAACCAATCAAGGCTTGTGTCGCAGCCATCTTGCACCCTTCCGTAGTTCAGCTCTAATTGCAAGTCACAAAAAAGCCTCAAACCACAGCTTGAGGCTTCTTCTAGAGTTCCCTGTCTTACAGAGAAAATTCAGAAGGGCAAAGTTAAATGGGTTGTTTTGGAGGGAGCCGTTAGCGTCAGCGGAATAAACCACCAGCCCGCACCAAAGTAGGCTGGTGTCTGGGTGAAGATCACCACACAGCAACCGCGATTTTCAAATTGATAAACCGAGTTTCAAGCCAAACACCCCATGCACCACCAGCAACAGCATCACGAGGGTGCCCACGTAGGCGTGAGTCATGCGGAGAGCGGGTTTGTTGCCACCAAAGCCCGTCGCTGAGATCAGCCCATTCATCCACAACAGCAACACCACCACCGACCCCGTCCAGAAGTGCGGACTCTGGAGAATCGGCTTGTTTTGCATCACGAGAGACAAAACACCGCCCGTATATCCCAGGGTAATAAAGAGGGTCATCAGCGGGGCCAGTTTGCGGTGATCCATGCGGTTCTTCAACTGCACGTCTTTATCCGTGGCGAGGCGACCTTGCCAGCCCGCGTAAGCGACATAACTGCCCATCACCACAGCGACAATACCCATCATGACGGGATGCCCCCAGTGAACGATCGGCTCAGGCGTATTCAGGGTGCGGAACCAGGCCGCGATCGGTTCCAAAAATTGACTCAATTGGGTACTCAAGGTTTCCATAAGGGTGCAAATAGGGAGTGTAAGGATCGGGTTTGAGCGGACGTAATCGGCAATACTTAAGAAAATGTTACGTCTCTAGTTCCTATCCTAGAAGGGAACGCGACATCAGAATTGTGATCACGGCAACAATTGATTGCGCTGCGATCCCCCCATTTAGTATGCTCCTCTCATCGACTGCATCTGATTTTCCGTGAGAGAGGGCTGACCTGAGTGCGACGATTGGTTCGAAGCGTGCGCGATCGCTTCCAAGATGAAAAGTTTCTGCACATGCTGGAGGGTGTGGAGGTTCTAGTCTCCAAAGTCTTATCAGTGGCAATGCTGATTGTCATCTTGGTGGCTGTGTATGACCTCAGTATTTTCCTGATTCGAGATTTTCTGGTGCCAGAAGTGTTTTCACCGGATTTTGGGCGCTTCAGCGTCAGCCTCTTCAAGATTTTTGGATTATTTCTGAATGTCCTGATTGCGCTCGAAATTTTAGAAAATATTACCGCTTACCTGAAAAAACACGTGATTCAGGTGGAACTGGTGATTGTCACCTCACTGATCGCCGTCGCCCGCAAAATCATTATTTTAGATTTGGAACAAAAAACCGCGTTCGATCTGAGTGCCCTGGGCTTCGCGATTCTCTCCTTGTCCGTCAGTTATTGGTTGGTGCGAAATGCCCTGCGAAAACCAGGGACACCCCCCGATTCTCATTAAGCACACCCTCTTATGAGCCAGTTTTTCGCATTTGAAGCCGATTTTGTCGAGTCCCTGCGCTGCATCCCGATGCAGGTGCGATTGAAGCTAGATACCTGCGGCATTAAGTTGAAGCTGCCCCAATGGCATCAGTTCACGGCCAGCGATCGCGCCCTACTCGTCGAGTTACCTTGTCAGACTGCTCCAGAAGTCGAGACCTACCGCACCACTCTGCAAACTTTGGTGCGCGATCGCACGCAGCAGGAAGCCAGCGAACTTGCGATCGACCCGACACCGGAATGGCTAAACGCGGCTCAGGTGCCAGAGTCAGTGCAGACGAAAGCAGCCTCGGTGGGAGTCGCGATCGCGCCTGCGGATTGGGCGAACCTCACCCCCGATCAACGCTTTGCCCTGATTAAGCTGAGTCGCTCTAATCACGAAAACCACAACTTTTTACCTGCCGCGATCGAATTCCAGCTAGCTCCCTCCTAGACCAGCTGGCCGCTCACCAGGAGCAACCGCAGCAACCCAGCCCCCGCTGCCAAAATTTCGGCGTTGGTGAATTCGGGAATGAAGCCATCCGATCCGCCCTCACCCCAGCCCTCTCCCAAAAGGAGCGGGAACCAGATCTCTTGCTCCCTTCTCCCTGGGGAGAAGGGTTGGGGATGAGGGCAATTCATACCGCCATTCAGCAACGCCAAAATTTCAGATTGCCCTTAATTTTCCTTCAGAAAACCAAAGACATCTTAACGAGTGATTCCGGTATGATCCGGACAAAAAACAGGATTGTTATATTAAGTTGATAGTTTCTTCAAACGAACTGGGTAGAATCCTTACATCTTGTCGTTGTTTTCCCGGTGTCTGCATCTACTTGAGCAATCGAGCTAACGCTCCAATCCTGATTCATATGCCCCCATTAAGGTTTGCGTAATTTGGCGGATGGCCTCCGTTATATTCCTGAAACCGCATCCCCTAGAGGTTTGGGGTGAACTGGTATCTTCCCTGTTGATGGTTTATGCGATCGCCCGTTATCACAGTAAGGAAGTCTGTCAACAGATCATTTGTAAATTTTCTAAGAAGATCGTCCATAATTCATCTGGACAACTGAGCAAAATTGGTGGACATCATTACCATTTCTACAGGTCTCGGAGTTCGGCAGCAGCTTCGAAATCTTGCGGATCAATGATTAATTATTATTTGCATCACCCTTAATTCCCTCCCCTGTGACAACTATCCACTTCTACCATCCTGAACAGTCATGTCAAATCGCAAGCTAGCCAAAGCCATCCAGCAACTCTTCAGACAAATCTGGAAGCTCTACCGCAGCCTGTCCAAAGGATTTGTGACCTGGCTGCTGCGCCTTGCCCTGCTGCCCGATCGCCGTCGCCGCCGGGCCGCCTCCGGGTTTGTCCTCCCGACCACTGTGTTCCTGATCCTGGTCGTGACCCTCACCTCTGGAGCGCTCACCTACCGTGCTTTCAGCAACAGTGCGCGGGTGATTGGTAATGTTCAGAGTAAAGAAGTCTACAACGCTGCCACCCCTGCGATCGATCGCGCCCGAGTCAAACTCGAATCCCTCTTCGCCGATCCGCGCTATCCCGGCGGGGTACCCTCCGAAGCCTTTTTGACCTCCATGATGTTGAACGATGGGCGCACCATCAAGGGAACTGCGGCTAGCACGCAACCCGGCGATCCGTTTACCCTTGATCGCGAAGTCCGGGTCGATGTGAACGAGGATGGCCTGGTCGATAATGCCTGGCTCTACCACGATGCCCAAGCCAAATCCACGATTGTTTACTCCATCACCTTTTCTACCCCCCCGGATGACCCGGCACCCGGTGGACAAGCAGGTTGGCAACGGCTTTTAACCTTAAATGAACAACAAAAAGCAAATGGGGCGGGGGCACCCGCAGGCGGCCCATTTGTACGATCTGGTCCGCTGGGGAGTCAGGCTGCGATCAACTGCCGCGTGGGTTCAGGCGCGGATAGTCCCGTAGAAGTGGGCTGGTATCGGGATGAGTCTTCCACCTCCAAACTCCGGAAGCGGTTCCAGGTGAATGCGTTTGTGGTCAAAGATGATGCCGTCAACCCTGGTAAATCAGGTAACTTTACCACCCTAGAGTTTGCGCAGGATCGCTTGCTGGATCGAGGCAACAAGTGGGGAGCTTGGTTTCGGAATGACCTGGAAGTCTATCCCGGCGCTCAGTTTAACTGGAACGGGGCGATGCACAGTGAGGGTAGCATTTTTGTCGGCGGTAGTGCCTTCAATGCCTACCTGATTAGTTCACCCAACTCCTGTTTGTTCTTGCCAGAAACCAACTCCGAGATTTCCGTACGTCAGAAGGAACCAGCGGAAGGGAGTCCCGATCGCTTTTTGGGGGTGATTGGTGCCGCCTTAGCACGGGATAACACCTTTGGTGGCTCTGGTGCAGTGCATATCTACAACGGCAATAGTCAGCAGACGGGGGGGCAGTTGACGACGACAACGCACTGGGTCGCTCCTGGTTCCAAATCGCCGATTGAGATTGCCCTCAACCCTGATGTGATTGTGTCACGGGATGGCTATCGAGCGCGCGGTGGCGACGCGACGAATGTAGACAGTCGGTTGACGGAAGCCCAGATCGCCGCCAACCCCTTTGCTGAACCCCGGCGCTTTAGTATTGACCGGGAAGGCACTCGCCCTTATTTGGACGATACCTATCGCGCCGATAATTTGTTTGGCCCCAAAAAGGTCTACAAGGATGGTCTCGTCGCGCCTGATTTCAGAATTGGCACCCCGATCCTGCCCGGCGATCAAGGGTTTGATCAGTTAACCCGAGAAACCCCTACTGGCACTGACACCCAAACGGTGGGGGCAGATGGTTACTGGGAACGCCGTGCCATTATCGAAGGGATGCGCCTGCTGGTGGGTGAACGGTTGGAGTTAGGTAATCCCAGCGGTTGGGTCGCTCCTAAAAACCGACCCGCGACCCCGCCCGATGCGGCAGCTCTGGCGAGTACGGCAAATGCCTATCCAGTCGGGACAGATGTAACGCCAGGAACCAGCTTGCCTGACTATGCGACCATCGATCCGGCTGGGGCTTCAACTCTAAATCTCAATCCCAATGCTAGTAATAATGACAACGAAGGCGATCCGCTATATCCGCCTTACCGCGTGAATGATGCTGCGCGAGCGCATGAAGAACGAGAACGCAAAGCGGTTCGAGATAATTTGGCCGCGGTGCAGGCGACAGCGGTTTATCACTACCGCCTGAATGGGGGCACTTATCCCGTAGCCTGTTTAGCATCCACTGCCCATCCCGGCACAGTGGACACGTTGAAGCGATCGCTCAATTTCACTGCCAACCAATATTTAGATCCCAGCGGTCCCTGGGTCGATTTCTTCTCCGGCAATGGCACCAATGGCTGGGAATTTGCGCCTCCTGCCGCTGATGAAGCGACATTTTCTGGTCAATTAGGCACTGGACAGGCACTCGGTAATGCCTTGCGGAATTTGGCGAACTTCGCGGGCGATCCCGAAGGCGCTTACCCCCCGCAACAGGGCACTCGCGTCAGACCTGACTCGACTTTAACCATGTGGGGGAATTTCTCCAACCTGCGACGGGCGATCGCCAATTTAGATGCAGGCGGTTACAACAGTCTCAGCCCCGCCGACAAAACCTACCTCCAGACGGCATCCTGCACTCTGGGCCTGCTGGCTCACAACATCAACCAGGTACAAAACTTTGACCTGGCAGCAGTACCCCAGTCAGATATGTTCAGTTTGGGAGATGCGTTGTTCGAGTTAATCGATGGCACTGCGGCGAATGGGGAAGTGATCACGCCTGCGACTCCCTACACAGCTCGGACTTACGATAACGTTACCCCGGCGATGATGCTGGCGAAATTGAAGACGAATGCGGATTCGCGGTTTAGTGAGCCGGATCGAGAACGCCTCTATAAGCTGGGGGTTCTGATCCATGAGAAATTCCAGATTCAACGCGATCGCACCTACGGCTTCCGCCCCTCCCCCGCTGCAAATACCTGGAACTACAATCCCTACTTCTTAGATACGTTTGCGCCACAAGGCACTACCCTTCCCCGGACGTTATGGTCATCTGCCTGTGACCCCACCGTATTTGCCCCGCTCGTCTCGCCTGGGTCTCAGCCGCAGGCGACCTTACTCAGTCCTGCCGAAGTTGGTGCGCCCAGTTTGGGCCTATCTCGCCTCTGTGGGACGGTCACGCCCTCCGGGATTTTTCATAATGCAACGGGTGATGCGACATTCCCCGCTAGAGGTGGCACATCCCCGAATGTACCGCAGCCAACCCAACCTGAATACCAGGTGGGTGCCACTCCAGATCCAAACTTTCCAGACGCTAGCCCTGCCCCTACTGGCATTCCAGTAACACCAGCAACCCTGGCAACGATTCAACCCGAATTTCCAGCGCTGTATTATATCTTCCCAGAATTACGGCATGGGCATCTTGGGGATCTCAACACAACTACAACACCGAATACAGACCATCGTCAACCTGGGAATAATGCGTTAGATACAGCCTTGCCCGTGGCGTTTCAACCCTGGAAAGAGCCTTATATCACCAGCTTAGTGATCAATGACCCTACTGTGAATGGCTCAGTTCAATATGAAGTGGTGGGCAGCGGTTCTGCATCGAATACTTTAGGGGATGTCACCCCTTTTAATATCCCCAGTCCCAGTGGTGATCCGGCCATCGACTCGTTTAATTATCAAGCGATCGCCCCCTTGCCCGCGCCTGATGTCCCTGTGAGTTTAGGGGTGACCCCCAGAACACAGGGCAGTTGGACAACGCCAACGGCAACTCCAGGTGCAAATTCACCGAACCGAATTGTGTTGCCCAACGGTACCAGCCAACTGGCGATCGCCTTTCAGGATAAAGTTCTGTTCAATGGTCGGGAGTGGCAACCCAATCGGGTTTTAGATCTGGATTTGGATTTATTGCGCAATGCAACTATCTCCGGTACTCCCACCGCCGATACCTGGTTACCCAAGAGTGGCATCGTGTATGCTTTCCGGGAAGATGCCATGCGGGAAGATGCCATTTCTCGTCCGGCTGGCACGACAGCGGTTGCAGGGGTGCAGCAAACCTTCGTGATTCCGGGCAATGAGACAGATCCGCCCATGACCAACGGTGAGAATTCCACCAAAACTGTGGATTACGTCGCCGACCCAGATCGCCGCGCTCATGGCTTCCGACTGCGCAACGGCGAACGACTGAAACGTGCGGCTGCGGTTGCTACCAACGAAAACGTGAGGGGCTTATCTTTCTTCTCGGATGATGTCGTTTACATCATGGGTGACTTCAACAGACACCAAAATGCTGGTGGCACTCTGCTGGAAGAATTCCAAGAACAATTGAACGGGGTTTTCAACGAAGCAACCTTCTACGG
>JAIXVO010000121.1 GCA_027482985.1 Cyanobacteriota bacterium | reverse complement strand
TCGCTTGCACAAACCGTTGCCAGCCCTGCGCACTACTGAGATAAATATTGGCTTCTTGTAAAAACGCATTGCGGACTTGCATCAGGCGATCATACCGCTCTCGTTCCGGGCGCGATAAATGCACTTTAATTTGCACTGCTTCATGCCGCGCTAACGCACCACCCGATAACTCTTCCGCTGTCCGGCGGTAGACTTCCGCCCCAATCAAACTATTCAAGTCTTCATGTTTGCCATCCGTGCGTTCCGGTGTAGCAGTCAAACCCAGGCGGTAAGGCGCGATCGCGTATTCGGCAATGACTCGATTGAAGTCACTGGGCAAATGATGACACTCGTCAAACACCAGCAACGCATATTGATTCCCCAAAGTTTCGGCATGAATTGCGGCACTGTCGTAAGTTGCTACCAAAATGGGGGTGCGGTCTCGTGAACCGCCCCCCAACACGCCAATCTCTGTATCGGGAAAAGCGGCGACTAGATGGGCATACCATTGGTGCATCAAATCCAATGTCGGCACCATGATCAGAGTGCTGCGTTGGGTGGATTGCATTGCCAGTTGCGCTAAATAGGTTTTGCCTGCTGCCGTCGGCAAGACAACCACGCCCAACCGTCCCGCCCGTTTCCAGGCATCGAGGGCTTCTTGCTGGTGGGGGTAGGGTGTCATTTCCAGACTGGGCACCAGATCGAGTTCCTGAAACGCTCTGGCGTTATCAATGATGGCAGTGTCATTCGCGCGGAAAGACAGCACCACCTCCCGATAATGCCGCGCTGGAATCCGAAACCGCTCGATGCGATCGTCCCACGTCGCAAAATCCATCCACTCTTTGCCACGAGGGGGCGGGTGCAGAATCAACGTGCCGCGATCGTAGGTCAGGGTGGGAGTGCGAGCCATGGCGGTTAAGCGTCCGGATCAAGGCCGAGCGATCGCAACTGTTCCGCCAATCTTGCTGCCCTCATTTCTGCCGCGTCTGCACGTTGGCGCTCGGCTTCTGCCCGCTGGCGCTCGGCTTCTGCCCGTTGGCGTTCTTGTTGGGCGCGTTCAAACCCCGTTGGGATCACGGTGCCAGATTGAGTACACCAGCGTAACCAGCGATCGCGCTTGCCTTCAAATTCACCATCCCACAAGGTCAAGCCCACACCGACACCCTCAAACCAGGCGGTGGTCATTGCTCGGTAATGATTTCCCGATCGCTCAAAGGTCTGTAACAATGGGGTGCCGAGTTGTTGCAAGGGATCAAAGACGACGTAGTAGGCGACCCCAATTTGGGCATAGTCGGTGAGTTTGCGGCCTAACTCATTCCCAACCCGATTGGACACAATTTCAATCACGACATCGGGCGGCTTGCCAAATTCCCAGACCAGATAAGTGCGATTCTGCTTCTGACTCCAATCCTGCGGCACTGCCACATCCAGACTGAGAAACACATCCGGCACCAGCGGCGGTTGCTTTAAGGCGTAAAACACACCCACATTGGCCGCGACCAAAAACTGATCGGCAGATAAGACTTGCGGATTGCTGTAGAGGGTTTCCGTCAGCAACCGCATCTGTTTCTCGGAGATTAAATGATCCACGGGGGCATCATCCTCAATCACCAGATCGGTGATGTCGGGGCACAACTCAACATCGGGGGGCAGATCCTGCAACATGGTACGCCTGTCTCCTGGGCTTACCTGTCATCCTACGCGAAAAATCGCGACTTGTTGATGGTTTCCCGCGCCGCTTTCCCTTACGATCGCTAGAGTGGGTTGCAGGGAGGGCGATATGGCAGCAGAAATTGGCGTGGCGATTGTCGGGACGGGCTTTGGGCAAAAGGTGCATCTGCCTGCGTTCCAGGCGCACCAGCGGACGCAAGTGGTGGCGGTCTACCATCGGGATTTGGAGAAGGCCACAGCGATCGCCCAGACGCACAACATTCCCCATGCCTGCTCAACGGTTGAAGAGATTGTGGCGTTGCCAGACGTGCAGGGGGTGAGCATCTCAACACCGCCCTTCTTGCATTACTCGATGGCTAAAACCGTGTTGCAGGCGGGCAAACATTTGTTATTGGAGAAACCCACCACCTTAAATGTGGCGGAAGCGCAAGCACTCCAGGCGATCGCGACGCAATCGGGTGCCATCACGACACTTAACTTTGAATTTCGCTGCATTCCCACCTGGCTACGATTAGCGGAACTCCTGGCGGCGGACTATGTAGGGCAAAAGCGATTGATCAAAATTGATTGGTTGGTGGCTGGTCGGGCGGATGCAACTCGCGCCTGGAACTGGTATGCCCAGAAAGAGAAAGGCGGCGGGGCATTGGGGGCGATCGGCTCTCATGTGTTCGATTACATCGCCTGGTTATTTGGCGACATTCAACGGCTCTCAGCCCGACTCTCGACCGCCATTCCGCAGCGTCCTGATCCGGCAGATGGCGGGCAGATGAAACCTGTGGATGCGGATGACACCTGTTTGATTATGGCTGAGTTATTTGATGGAACGCCCTGCCAAATTGCCCTCAGTGCTGCCACCTATCAGGGGCGCGGGCATTGGGTAGAAGTCTACGGCGATCGCGGCACTCTCGTCTTAGGTAGCAGTAATCAGACGGATTATGTCCACGGCTTCCAACTGTGGGGCAGTCAAAAAGGGGAACCCCTAGCCCCCCTCGATATTCCTGCAACCCTGGAATTTCCGCAGACCTGGGACGATGGGCGCATTGCCCCCTTCGTCCGCATTATTGAGCGGTGGGTGCAGGGCATTGATCAGGGGCGATCGCAGGTGCCCTCGTTGCCAGAAGGCATCTATTCCCAACTCCTAATGGACTTAGCCCACGAATCTAACCTCACGGCCACCTGGGTAGAAGTGCCTAGTCCATCCGGTACCCATCGTTTCTAACCGTTTCTAGTAGTTGACGGAGGCGAGCAGAGCAGAGTGGGTGGCCGCGAATTTAGCCAGCGCTGGTTCAGACTGTGCACTTCAATCCCAACAGTTGAGCGATCAGGGGCAATACTGCATCAGCGCGATCGCCATTAAACCCACTCGGTTGCGCCCCACCCCTAACCCCCAATCCCTCTTGCCCTGCCTGCCCCACCCGCGCGACCATCTGGCGACGTTCCGCAGCGGCAAAGGTGGAAACCGTGCGGCGTAGTAACGGTAACAGCGTGGTGAAAGTCTCAGGGGAGAGTTGCATCACCCAATCATCTAGAATTTGCCAGAGGGTGGGATTATGCAGCAGGAGCAGGCCACTCCCGGAAAGGAAGCCTTCGATCCAGGCCGCGGCCTGAGTCGGTTCCGTGGCAGTGGAGAGGGCAAAGGTGAGGCGTTGGGCGGTAGTGGCGGCAGTGAAGACACCCGCCTCCAACAGTAAGCGACAGCAGCGTCCCGCAATCAATCCATGTAACCCTTGCTGATCGGCCAGTTGGTTGAGCACCTGCTGCCATTGCGCTGCCAACGCCGCGTCTGCCAACACCCCGATCGCCCCCTGCACGGCCCCAATTTGGGCATACCGCTCGGCAGCGGCAGCAGCATCCAGCGATGCCACCGCGATCGGCAGTCCAATGCAAATCCGGGTCACTAACCCCGTCACCACCGACCCAACGATCGCCGTATCCAACTGGCGGACGGTGCCATACCGCAACACATTTGCCAGCGGCGGGAGGGCTTGCATGAGATGGGCAAGGTCACTGGCGATCGCCGCTTCTGCTTCGAGCCGCGTCAGGAGTTGAGCGATCGCGGCTGGGAGATGCGCCAGTAAAGTCTGGTCGATCAGTGCTGTCAACATGGGCAGATTGGCAACTTGAGCGCGATCACAGACCCAATTTCCCGCCGCCTGCGCCAGCGTATTACCCCACACCCCGGCTTCAATCAAGCGAATCGCAAACTCCGGTTGCCATTGCAACTGCCAGGATTCGCGAAACGTCCCTTTGACAGTCCCCGTTGCCTGCGGTTTCCCCCAGTGAATCTCTAACAACCGCAGCCGGTGGAACAACTGCGATCGCTCCAAATCCAACGGTTTACGTAAATCCAGATTAAGGCTAGTTGCCGTTGCCTCTGGTTTCAGCCGTAAGCTTTTTTGATGCCGCTGTAAGTCCTGCTGCAACGGTGTCAGGGGTGTTTCATCGGGAACTTGCCCCAACCGTTCTCCCACAATCAACTGCTGATGGATCAATTGCATCGGTAACACCTCCCCCAAGCACAGCACCGTCTGCGTCGCTTCGTTCAATTCCGGTAACCCCGGCAAGGGGCGATCGCGCAATGCCGCCAACGTTTCCGCCAACCGCACCGCTTCAATCACACTCGCAGACGAAACATCCAAATCCTGCTGTCGGAGCAAGCGGGCAACTTTGGTGAGCCAGTGGATGGAGATTTGGGGGTTGGGGATGGGGAACTGGGAGTTGGGGGTTGGGAGTTGGGGATGAGCATGGGCAGCTTGGGGAAATTCTGGAATTTCATCCCCTTGAGCGGCTCTGTTGCTGCTTTCTTCTGCATCCTCAAGTTCTGCCAACTCTGCTACTGCCTCTTCATCCCCTCCCCCCCCATCCCCCACCCCCCCCCCCCCCCCCGCCTCCCCCCACCCCCCCC
>JAIXVO010000252.1 GCA_027482985.1 Cyanobacteriota bacterium | reverse complement strand
GGACTTAGACATACCCCATTACCCATTACCCATTACCCACTTCATTACCCATTACCCATTACCCACTTCATTACCCATTACCCATTACCCATTACCCACTTCATTACCCATTACCCATTACCCATTACCATCCCCTAAGCCTTAATTGACTTAATCTTGAGACTGTCGAGGTAAGCTTTGGGATTTTCGGGGTTGAATTCCACACCGTCGAAGAATTTTTCGAGGCCACGGGAGGTGGATTGGGGGATGTCCGCAGCGGGGATGCCGATTTCTTGCGCTGCTTCTCGCCAGTATTTTTCACCACTGACGGTATCGATAATCCGCTTGGATTCGCCCAAAACGCCTTCTGGCAGGAAGCCCCAGCGGACACTCTCGGTCAGGAACCAGAGGTCATGGCTCTTATAGGGATAGGAGACGCTGCCCCGAATGTCCTTCCAGTATTTGATGCCCAGGTTGGGATCTTTCACTTCAGGCTTGCTGTCACCCATGATGTAGTGACCTTCGTAGGGACCACGCAAGAAGTCGGTGGGAACGTTAAAGTACTTGCGGGTGGCGAGAATCCGTACCATTTCTTCCCGGTTCTTGGGATCGTCGCACCACTGTTGGGCTTCCATCACCGCTTTGAGAATCGCTTTGGTGGCGATCGGGTGCTTTTCAATCCAATCGCGCCGGAGCGCCAGATATTCTTCTGGGTGGGCGGGCCACATTTGTGCGGTTAATGCTGCCATGAAGCCAATTTTGCGCCGATCTTTAATGATCCGATACGGCCAGGGGTCGCCCGTGCTGAAGCCATCCATCGAGCCGGTGCGCATGTTGGCGACGGTTTGGGCGGCAGGCACGGCAATCAAATTGAGGTCTTTATTCGGATCGACACCACCCGCTGCCAGCCAATAGCGAATCCAGAAGTCTTGATTCACTTTAGGAAACGTGTACGCCGCTTTGAAGGGGGTGCCATTCTGCGACATTTGCTTGATGTAGTCGCCCGCACCGGATTTGCCGATGTCCAGCCCAAAGCCTTTGCCTTCGTGCTTGGTGGCGATCGCGATGCCGTTCCCTTGCGTACTGAGCTGCGCCAGCAACACCATCGGGATTTTGCGACTGCCTTTGGTGATCAAGCCTTCCGAAATCAGATGCGGCATAGGCATTTGCCACTGACCGCCGTCAATCCCGCCGCCTTCCGAACCAATTTCAATGTTGTCGCGGGCGGCACCCCAGGAGGCTTGCTTCGACACATCCACGCCCGTCATCCCATAGCGGTCAAAAAAGCCTTTTTCTCGCGCAATAATTAAAGGGGCAGATTCAGCGATCGCAATATAACCCAGCTTAATATTCGAGACTTCTGGGGTTGTAGCTGGACTGAGCGTCATCGCCTCCGCGCGGGGAGACAAATTTGCTGGAGACGGTGGATTCCCGAAACAACCTTTTAATAACACAGCTCCGCTGGCTGCCCCCGCAGTCGCGATAAAGCGACGCCGGGACAGCCCCGAAAAATCAGACATAGAACCTCCATTACCCTTTGATTGAACCAGGGAAATCAAACCAATATGAGCGATCGCCAAATTTGAACCGAATTCGACGAATGCAGAACCTTATGAAAACATGAACATTCAATCTGCCAGAATTAGCTCTGGCTGCTAGAGTGAAGTCCAGCAAATGAACGATTGAATTGGCAAAGATTTCCATCTATGCAAACTAATCAGTCGCTTTAGCCACTGATCATGCAACCAACGGATTCGTCCATTGAACTTACTCAGACAGTTTACAGCTTTTCATTGATCAAACATGAACTTGATGTATCAAATATTAGAGGAATCTTAAGCAGAATAGATAAAGAAACATTGAACACCCCATCTTTCATCTCTAGACTCAATTGAGATAAGTCTATGAATGATGATTTTTGTGCTCCCATCCGCTCGCATTAAGGCGGCGCACCTTCAGGCGATAAACGCCGTTGATCACCCGTGACAGTCTGGAGTTGCCGAGCGGTGAGCCGATGCGCCAGCGTCACCAGCAAGGGCAACAACGCATTAATTGCAATTAACCGAATTAAATGCCCCGCCGTCACAATTTCCACATCTTGATTCAAGGTCAGAGCAATCCAGATCATCTCCGGTGAACCGCCGGGAGCCGTCACCAGTAAGCAGGTGAGCCAATCCCAACTGGTCAGCAACTTCGCCATCCCCGCGACCGCCAACCCCACCAGTAAGGTGAGTCCGGCAGGCAGAGTGGCACGGGCGATCGCGAATCGTCCCAGGCGCGGATTCATGCCCCAATACTCACCAATCGTGGTGCCCAACAGAATTTGTCCTACCAGATTTAACAGGATGGGTGGATTAAAATCGACTGGCGGCAAGAACGGGACTGTATTCACCAACGTATTAAAGCCAATGCCGACAACTAATGGACACATCAAGGCAGGCACCGGGAGCTTGAGCTGTTCACCCACTTTGACACTCAGACTAGCAATTCCCAGAACTAAGCCCAACCGTCCCAAATAGGCCAGATCTGAAGTCCAGAGCTGTTGGGATAACTGGGTTAATGTGGCACCGACAGCGTTTGGATGCGACACATTCGACAGCAGCGGGATGGCCGAAGTCACCAAGGTAAACCGCACCAATTGCACCAGGGAAACCAACGCCGGATTACTGCCATAATCTGCCGCAATGCTGGCCATCACGCCAATATTGCCAGGCGTGGTCGCCAGCATTGCCGTTAACCAATCCGTTTTCTGCAACCGAGTATAAATCGCCGCGACCCCCAGACTGCCCAGCAGCAAACAACCCGTCAGTAACACAAAAATGGGAACGGAACTGGCGATCGCCCCCATATCCCGATGTTGCACCGAGAACCCGACCGTTAACCCCACGAGCAGTTGCCCAATCTTGCGAGCCGTTCGGTTCGGCGTGACCTGAAGCCGCAACCAGGAGCGGCTGAGGCCAAACACGATCGCCCCTGCCGCAATGCCCCCCAAAATCCAGGCCGTCCCATCCGCCCCTAGCAGGAGCAACCCCAACCCCACCACTGCTGCCAACCCCAATTCCGCCAGCACCAGCCCCATCTGAGTCCACGGAACAACAGGCAACCGAAGCGATCGGGGTGCAGTCAAGGTCATTGGTAGAAGCTCAAAGACGAATAGTTAAGCAATTGTTACTTAAAGATAACAAGCTTAATGCGCGATCGCACCTTTAAATCTTCTTCGCCCCAGGCACTAGACCACTGCGGCTTAATCCGCGATCGATGGAGCGGAGGAGGGCAAAGTCGGCTTCCGGTAACGGCTCAGGCTCTGGAGTCGGAGCGTCAGCTTCCGGGTCAGGTGGTTCGAGGAAGGTAAAGGCTTGGCGAAATTGGCGCGGGGTGGTGGGAATGGGGGCATCCAAGTGGCAGGGCAGGATGCGATCGAAGTCCCAGGCTGCGACATCGGTGGCCCAGTCGAGGGTTTCTTGCGGGGCGCGGTTGAGAATCAGGGCTTGCAAAATGGGGGCAACAAATAACCGACCGTCACCCCGCAAAGCGGCAAACGATCGCTCCCAACTCTCATTCCATTTAAATGGAAACCAACCGAAGTAAGCGCGGCGGGAGCGATCGGGGGCTTGTCGGGCTTCCCGCAGCGATTGCCAGGTATCCACGGGTTCCAGGGCGGCGGGACGAAAGAAGAAGGCAAAGAGAGACATCCGCTGCCAGCCTTTGCGCCGTGTTTCGGGGGTGTCTGCTACGCGATCGAAGCCATTGTCTTTGGCGTGGAATAGTAAGCCGTAGGGGTCGAGTTGCACGATCGCAGGTGGATCAGCGGGAATCGAGACGACGATATCGGTGACCAGGAGGGAGCGAGATCGGGGATGGTAAAAGGCGACTTCTGTGAATTTGCCTGCGCCTAAATCGAGGGGGCCGAGAATTTTGTAGTCAAAATCGGCACTGAAGGGCGCATTGCAGGCATATTCGGGCAAAACCTGGGTGCGGTTGGCGGGAAAGCCTAACCAACTGAGGGGGAGACTGACGGGGAAACTCCATTGTCCCGGCGCGACAAACACCTGGGCAGTGGGAAAACAGCGGGCAAAGGGCCCAACGAAAACCTTATGTTCCAGTCCTGAACTCGACGGCAAAATGATGTACTGGACATCCCCATGCACCGCGACCAATTCCTGCATCAATTGCAAACATTCGGCGGTGGGCGCGACGGGTGCATAAACGAGCAGCCCACCCGTCGCCAGTTTCACGACGGTCATGCGGATGGGCACCATGACATAGAGAATGCCCTGCACCTGATCAAAGATCCAAATGGTGTCTTTGACCATTTCTTGCCGTAAGGTGCGGCGATCGCGGTAAGGGTAGATGGGCACCAAAAACCAATATCGCCAAAACCATTGCTGCGCGTGAACAGTCATCGGACATCCAGTAAACAAGCCTAATCTCAGATTAATCGACCGGGGTGCCCGCCATCGACAAAAAACTGGAAATCTAGCTATGCCGCCTTGAGCGTTGCCAGATCAATCACGAAGCGATACTTCACATCTGATTTGAGCAGGCGATCGTAAGCTTCGTTGACCTTTTGGATGGGAATCACTTCGACATCAGCAGTAATATTATGTTCGCCACAAAAATCCAGCATCTCCTGGGTTTCTGGGATGCCGCCGATCAACGAGCCAGAGAGACTGCGCCGCCCCATGAGCAAACTAAAAGCAGCAATCTCCATGGGCTTTTCGGGCGCACCTACCAGCGTGATATTGCCATCCAGCCGGAGTAGATTCAGATAGGCGTTGATGTCATGCTTGGCCGAAACCGTGTCCAGAATGAAATCGAAACTGCCTGCGTGCTTTTGCATCTCGTTCGCATTGCAGGACACTACCACTTCATCCGCACCCAGCCGCAGTGCATCTTCGGTCTTGTGCGGTGAGGTGGTAAAAACCACCGTATGGGCACCCAGGGCATGGGCAAACTTCACCCCCATATGGCCTAGCCCACCCAGACCCACAATCCCCACCTTCTGCCCCGGCTTAACCCCGTGGTGTCGTATGGGTGAGTAGGTGGTAATCCCCGCACAGAGGAGCGGAGCCACACCAGCCAATTCTAGATTCGAAGGCACGCGCAGCACAAACCGCTCATCGACAACGACACTATTGGCATAACCGCCGTAGGTGACGGGAGCCGTTTGATGCTGATCTGGAGAGTTGTAGGTAAAGATCACACTGCGGCAAAACTGCTCCAGACCCGCTTGGCACTGGGGGCAAGTCCCGTCCGCATCCACCATGCAACCGACACCGACTAAATCCCCTGATTGGTACTTTGTGACAGCCTCACCCACCGCTGTCACCCGACCCACAATTTCATGACCGGGCACAATGGGGTAGGTCGTAGACATGAAATCACTCCACTCGTTCCGCACAGCATGAACGTCGGAGTGGCAGATGCCACAAAAGAGAATGTCGATCTGGACATCGTGGGCGGTCGGGTCGCGCCGCGCGATCGCGATAGCGGCTAAAGGCGATGTTGCACTAGCGGCGGCATACGCTTTTGTGTTGTACATGAATGTTGAATGCTCCTTGGGATTAGCATCGGGTGGTGATGAACCACTAATACTGCCAGACCGATCACTGGTTTAATCGTAAAGATAAATCACTTGTCATCTACTCTGTCGAGAGACGTAGAACTTTTGAAGGAGAAAAGTTTGGGCACTCATATACTTCACGCACCAAAACCGCCCTCACCCCCGCCCCCTCTCCCAAAATGGGCGAGGGGAGAAAGATTGGATGAGTTCCCCTGCTCCCGCTCTGGGAAAAGGGGTGAGGGGATGAGGGCAGCTATTTGAGTGTGTCAGGTATGTTAATGCCAAAGTTTGCCTTTTTGCCAGGTCGCGATCGCTCGTCCTGAGTTGATTAACCCCGCAGAAAGGCCACAGAAACATACAAAGCTGCCATCACCAGTTGCAAGAGCATGACGGGAATACCGTAGTAGAGAAAGGTTTTGAAGGAAATCCGTTTTCCATGTTGCTCGGCAATGCCCGCCGCGACGATGTTGGAGGAGGCTCCGACGAGCGTCCCATTGCCGCCCAGCGTGGCCCCATACATCATGGCATAGAACAAGGGCAGCACTTCGACTGGGAGTTGTCCAGCAAAATTGGGATCAAGAATTTCCGGCCCGACAAAGCCAGCATTGACGATGTATTCCTTGAGCAATGGCACCATCGCCACCACGAGCGGAATATTCGGGATGACGCTGGAAATCAGTCCGACTGAGAACAGGAGGACGATCGACCCCAACGCTACATTTTGTCCCAACGCGAATGCTAACAAGCCAGAGGCGCTGCTGACAACTCCCGTTTTTTGCAGGCCGCCAATTAACACGAAAATGCTCATGAAGAAGATCAGGGTGCTCCAGTCCACATCCCGCAGAATGTTGTTGACGGTATCAATTTTGCTGTGATGGGCCAGCAGTAAGCAGAGTGCCGCACCCAAGAGAGCCACCGTCGCAGGCGAAATGGGGACGGGTAATGTTTCGCCAATCACAAAAAAGAGCAGCACCAGAGCCACGATCGCCGCACCCACAATCAACATGCGGGGATGATTAATTTGGGGTTGAGGCAGCGTGTCTAAATTGGTGAGTTCAGTGCGCCAGATTTTTTTGAACAACCAGGGTAGGGTCGCGACCACTGTCGCTACCGCGATCGCGCCGCCCAGACTGAGGTTTTGTAGGTAATCGACAAAACTCATGTTGATGGCACTGCCAACGATAAAGGTGGCAGGATCGCCCACGATCGTCAACAGGCCGGAACTGTTGGCGATAAACACCATGAGAATCAACAACGGCACAAAATCGACCTGAATTTCTTGCGCTAGGGGGGGAATCAGCGGGGCGAGCAGCATCACTGTCGTGGCATTGGGCAGAACGGCACAAATTGGCGTAGTAATGGCGACAATGCCCAACAGCAGGCGTTTGCCTTTACCTTTCGCCAGTAACACCATCTGAGTCGCCAAATACTCAAAGATTTTGGTGGGTTCAAACGCCCGCACCATCACCATGACCCCAAAGAATAAACCCAGGGTGGCGTGGCTCTTGGCGATATAGGCGATCGCTTCATCCAGGGTGAGAATGTTCAAACACACCAGCAACAACGCCCCCAACAGGGCAGCGATCATGAGATGCACCCATTCGGTCATGATGACCCCGATCACGCCGACAAAAATCGCTGCTGCGGCTATCGCCTGCCAGTGTTCCATACCCTCTCCTGG
>JAIXVO010000165.1 GCA_027482985.1 Cyanobacteriota bacterium | reverse complement strand
TCCTGACTTCTGGCTCCTGACTTCTGGCTCCCTTCTCCTCCTTCCCCTCCCTTTTACCTTCCCTAGATCATTTCTCGGACATCCGTGACCTGCCCGGTGACGGCGGCGGCGACGACCATCGCAGGACTCATGAGCAACGTCCGTCCAGAGGCGGAACCTTGCCGTCCTTTGAAGTTGCGGTTGGAGGAAGAGGCGCTGATTTGGCGACCCTGGAGTTTGTCGGGGTTCATGGCGAGACACATGGAACAGCCCGCTTCACGCCATTCAAAGCCCGCTTGCTGAAAGATCTTGTGTAGCCCTTCGGCTTCAGCCTGTTGTTTCACCTGTTCGGAACCAGGCACGACAAAGGCTTTGACACTGGCAACCACCTGCCGTCCTTGGGCGATTTTAGCGGCTTCCCGGAGGTCCGAAAGGCGACCGTTGGTGCAACTGCCGATGAAGCAGACATCAACTTTAGTGCCGACGATTGGGGTGCCGGGGAGTAAGTCCATATATTGATAGGCTTCTTCCGCGATCGCCCGTTCATCGACGGGCATCTGGTCGGGGGTGGGGATTTTCTCATCGACCCCCATGCCCTGACCGGGAGTGATGCCCCAGGTGACAGTGGGGGGAATGTCTGCGGCGTTGAATACCACCACATCGTCATAGACAGCATCGCGATCGCTGGCGATACTTTGCCACCAAGCGACGGCGCGATCCCAATCAGTACCCTGGGGCGCAAACTCCCGGCCTTGCAAATAATCGAACGTCACCTGATCCGGGTTGATATAGCCACACCGCGCTCCCCCCTCGATCGCCATGTTGCAGACGGTCATCCGTTCTTCCATACTCATTTGCTCAAACGTCGTGCCAG
Source organism: Cyanobacteriota bacterium (assembly GCA_027482985.1). GTDB lineage: Bacteria > Cyanobacteriota > Cyanobacteriia > Leptolyngbyales > Leptolyngbyaceae > JSC-12. The sequence continues at coordinate 2,062 of JAIXVO010000165.1, read as the reverse complement.
CGTACTCATAGGCATAGCCCACGCCGCCTTTCACGCCCAATTTCCGAATTAAATGCAGCACCACATCTTTGGCATAAACGCCGGGACGCAGAGTGCCATTGACTTCGACGCGCCGGACTTTCAGCTTCGCCAAGGCCAGGGTTTGGGAGGCCAACACATCCCGCACTTGACTGGTGCCAATGCCAAAGGCGATCGCGCCAAAGGCACCATGCGTCGAAGTGTGACTGTCCCCACAGGCGATCGTCATGCCGGGTTGAGTCAGTCCCAATTCTGGGGCAATCACATGGACGATCCCCTGCCGTCCCGAACCGACGTTGTAAAAGGTGATGCCGTGTTCCTGGCAATTTTGCTCCAATGCCTGCATCATCTCTTCCGCCAGATCATCCACTAGCGGGCGGACGCGATTCTCCGTGGGAATGATGTGATCCACGGTGGCGATCGTGCGGTCCGGGAAGAGTACCTGTAGCCCCCGTTCGCGCAGCATGGAAAAAGCCTGGGGGCTGGTGACTTCATGAATCAGGTGCAGCCCAATGAAGAGTTGCGTTTGGCCGGATGGCATCATCCCGACGGTGTGGGCAGCCCAAACTTTGTCAAACAGTGTCCCCTGGCTCATAATGATGTTCGCAATAATGACTGAAACGATGTGGTCTTCAATTCTATCAATTATTCCTATAGGGTCTTGCGATCGCGCGGCTTTGGCCTCTGTTCAGCTTGTCACAGCCGCCCTCATGGTGCTTCCAGCCCAGGTCTCGACTACCCCTCAACGGTGTGTCCGGTTGCCAGACACACCGCTGGAATGAGATTATCCAACCGTATCAGCAGTTCATCCTCTTTAGTCCAAGTCTTTATGTCAGCTTCTGGTCTTCCCCCCGACGACACGCCGCGATCGTGCCGCTTGCCTGCAGATGCGCCAACTCTGCCTGACTCGCCACCTGTGACCATTCCCTTGCGGGAACAGATTAAGCGGGGCTGGGATTGGGTGGTGTTTGTGGGGCAAATGTTATGTCGAGTGGGGGGACCCATTGATCTGCTGCTGGCCTTCTGGACGATGATTTCCATCCTGGTCACGCGCCTCCTGACACAGTTGGGGTTACGCCGTCCTTGAGGGCGATCTCGTCGCATCTAGCCGGGAACGCGGTGGTTCTGATCTATTGGCTTGATTTTGCTTCAACCTGTTTCTGCTCTGTCCTATGTTTTACGATCCAGCGACCTTTCCCTTTACCCAAACCTTAGAAGCCAACTGGCAAAATGTTCGCAATGAGCTGTGCCAGTTACGCGACAAAGATTTCATCCCGTGGCCTGAAAAATATTTGTATGGCAAAGGGTGGGATACCTACGGCTTCTATGCGTTTGGCATGAAAATTCGGGGAAACTGTCGTCAATGTCCCGGCACTGCTAAACTGCTGGAATCAGTGCCCAACCTCGTTTCAGCGGGATTTTCGGTGTTGGCACCAGGCACTCACATTACGCCGCATACGGGGTATCCAGAGGGCGTGTTGCGCTGTCACTTGGGATTGATCGTGCCCGATGCCGATTGTGCGCTTCGGGTGGGGGATGATACCCGCAGTTGGCAGGCGGGTCACTGTCTCGTCTTTGATGACACAGTGGAACATGAAGCCTGGAATCGCTCGGCGGAAACTCGTGTCGTGTTGCTGCTCGATTTCAAAGCGCCACCAGGATTATTGAGTCAACCTGTGGTCGAACCCGTCGATCGCGATCGCAAACCAGCTTTCTCACTCAAAAACTTGTTCCAGCGACGGTAACGCGATCGCCATCCGGAAGCTATAAATCAGCGATCGCCCAAAACAGCCGCAAACCACTGTTCCACGCGAACCCCCATCGCCTCCAGAGAATAATCGGCAGCGACCACTTGCCGACAAGTAGCGCGATCGATCTGGTCGAGTTGGGCGATCGCGGCCACCAGTTCCGCCACACTATCCGGTGTCACTAACCAGCCCGTTTTGCCGGATTGCACAATTTCGGCTGGCCCGCCGCGATCGTAGGCAATCACAGGCACCCCGCAGGCCAACGCCTCGATCGCCACATTGCCAAACGCTTCCAC
>JAIXVO010000025.1 GCA_027482985.1 Cyanobacteriota bacterium | reverse complement strand
GGCTTATACGCCGTGGCCTCAGTCCACCCCACCAGCCCCCACCCTCCAACCCTGGGCAATTCACGATCTCTATCAGATTTCAGAGTTGCGCAATCTGCAACCCGCATTTCGCCCAACTGCCATTCGCAGTATTCTGACAGTCCCGCTCTACACGCGGCAGCAAATCATTGGGTATCTCACGGTGTTTCGGGATGAGTTAGCTACTGAAACGTTATGGGCGGGACAGTATGATCCGGACATGCGGCAATCGGCACCCAGGCAATCGTTTGCGATTTGGCGAGAATCGAAGACGGGACAAGCCCATCCCTGGACAGCGACAGATCTGGAATTAGCACAGGCAGTGGGGCATCGATTTGCCGCCGCGATCGATCAGTATGACTTATATCACCAGGTGCAGTCCCTCAATGCCAACCTGGAAGCGCAGGTGCAGGAGCGCACCACGCAACTGACGCAGACGCTGCAAACCTTACAACAGGCGCAGACCCAATTAATCCAGAACGAAAAGATGACCAGTTTAGGACAGTTGGTGGCGGGAGTGGCGCATGAAATTAATAATCCGGTCAACTTTATTCATGGGAATCTAGCCCATGTGAGTCAGTATGTGGAAGATGTACTAATTCTCCTGCGCCAATATCAGCAGCATTTACCGCATTTAGATGCCATTTCGCAGCAACAGGCGCAGGATTTGGATCTGGAGTTTATTGCCGACGATTTACCCAAGTCGATCGCGTCGATGAAACTGGGAACGGAGCGCATTTGTCAGATTGTGCAATCGCTGCGCACCTTTTCGCGGTTAGATCAGGCGGAAGTGAAGCCAGTGGATATTCATGCTGGCATTGAGAGTACATTGCTGATTTTGCAACATCGGCTGAAGGCTAAACCCGATCGCGCTGAAATCTATGTGAAGCAAGACTATGCCCCGTTGCCGCTGGTGGAATGTTATGCCGGAGCCTTGAATCAGGTGTTTATGAACCTGATTAGCAATGCGATTGATGCGTTGGAGGAAAAAGCAACGTTGCAGTCGCCCGCTGACATTGCGGCAGATCCTCTCACCATTCGAATTACCACTACGGTTGAGGACACCAACACCATCACAGTGGCGATCGCGGACAACGGGCTGGGAATTCCGGCTACCATTCAGCAACATTTGTTTGATCCGTTCTTCACCACCAAACCCGTTGGCAAAGGGACTGGCTTAGGACTTTCCATCAGCTATCAAATTGTTACCGAAAAACATCAAGGCACGCTGGTGTGCCAGTCAGAGCCAGGCAGCGGCACCGCCTTTATCCTGACCATTCCAGTCCGCACGCTGCCGGCCTCGTCAGCCGTAAGCGACACCAGGGGGAACAATTTAGGGGACAACTTCAGAGATAATCATTTTTAGTCCTCTGTCTTTTGATCCCATGTCCCAACCCACTCATGTCTATCCTGTTCTCTGGTACGACGACCATGTGCGTTTGATCGACCAGACCCGCTTACCGAACGAATTTGATTATGTGGAGATTCGGCTCGCTGAAGATTTGGCGATGGCGATCGAAACCATGATTGTGCGAGGGGCCCCGGCGATTGGGGTGGCGGCAGCCTATGGCGTGTATCTGGGGGCAAAAGCGATTCAAACCAGCGATCGCAGTCAGTTTTTGGCTCAACTGGAGCCAGTGGCCGCCCGGCTGCGGAAAACGCGCCCGACGGCAGTGAATTTGTTCTGGGCGATCGATCGCATGTTGAAAGTGGCACACCAAACCCTGGGATCAGTGGATTATTTGAAACAGGTGTTGCTGGTAACGGCGCAGGCGATTAACGCGGATGACATCCGCACCTGTGAGCAAATTGGTGATCATGGGGTGACCGTGTTGCCGAGTAGCCCAGCCAAACTGCGGTTGTTGACCCATTGCAATGCCGGGGCGCTGGCAACAGCGGGATACGGGACGGCTTTGGGGGTTGTGCGATCGGCCTGGCGTGAAGGTCGGTTGGAGCGAGTTTATGCAGATGAAACCCGCCCCCGGTTACAGGGGGCCAAGTTAACGGCGTGGGAATGTGTGCAGGAAGGCATTCCCGTCACGGTGATTACGGACAACATGGCGGCTCACTGCATGCAACGCGGTCTGATCGACATGGTGGTGGTGGGGGCTGACCGAATCGCGGCCAATGGCGATACGGCGAATAAAATTGGCACCTATAGTGTGGCACTGGCGGCAAAAGCCCACGGCATTCCGTTCTATGTCGCCGCACCACTCTCGACGATCGATTTTGCGATCGCCGATGGTTCGCAAATTCCGATTGAAGAACGCGACCCCAGTGAAATTTACCAGGTCGGTGAAACGCTGCTTTGTCCCAAAGGGGCGGAGTTTTACAATCCGGCTTTTGATGTCACCCCAGCCTCCTTGATTACCGCCATCATCACCGAACATGGCGCGATCGCCCCACAGGAACTCCAACCCCGGTTACAGCCTCTCGCCCTGGTGTAATTTCCTGGCAATCGAAGTTGGTCGCCCTGTGCGGTTAGGCTTCGCGCTCCAGCGGTTGGGACACTTCAACTTGTTCCCACTTGCTGAGGAAGAGGGCATTCGAGACATTGCCGATGATATTCAAGACGGTCTTGATGCCATCTGTGAGGCGATCGACACCCGCGACGATCGCAATCCCTTCCAGGGGCAATCCGGCAGCGGTAAGGACGGTGGTCATGGTAATCAGGGCGGAACCGGGAACGCCGGGAGTGCTGAAGGAAACGAGCAGAGCACTGGTCATAATCGCAACAAGCAACTGGGGTGTGATGGGCACATGGAACATTTGGGCGATAAACAAGGCGTTAAAACTTTGGAGAATGGCCGACCCATCTCGTTTAATCGCGGAACCGATGGGAATCGCAAAGTCAGCAATTTCTTCAGAGAGGCCGTAGTCGCGGGCGTTATTCAGGACGAGGGGCAGGGTGGCGGTGGAACTGGCAGTCCCGAAACCGAGGGAGAGGGACGGTAGAAAACAACGCCAAAAGTTTTGCGGTTTGCCTTGCACAATCCACAGCATCACAAAGTAAAAACTGATCATGATCAGGGTGGCGACCCACAATCCCAACACGTAAAGCAACAAGTTCGAGACTAACTTGAATCCTTGCGTCGCAATCACTGAACTAATCAGCGCAAACACGCCCAGGGGTGCTGCATAGAGAATGACGGACAATACTTTTTCACTAATGATGTAGATACTTTCCATCAATTGCACAAACGGCGTGGCTTTCTCTCCCGCCAGTTGAATGCCCACCACAAAGAGGGCGGCGGAAAAAATAGTTTGCAGCAAGTTGCCTGTACTCAGGGCTTCTAAGGGATTGATCGGAATTAAGCTAATCAGCCATTCGCCAATCGGCTGACTGGGATGGATCACCATGCCCTCCGCGATCGCCAAGTCACTCACGCCCTTACCCGGTTGCAGTAACAGCGCCGTCGTCGTGCCCAGCAGCACCCCAATCGAACTCGTCAACACATAACAGGTAAACAGTTTGACCACATAGCGCCCCACCTGTTGCGCATCTCGAATGCGAGTGAGTCCCAGCACCAGGGACGAAAAGACAATCGGCACCACGACGAATTGAATCAGCCGCAGAAAAATCTTGCCAATGGGCGCTAAAAAATAGGTGTCGAGAATTGGGGCAAGCTCTGGCAGATAGAGGTTCAAGACGATCCCAAAGCCAATGCCCAGGCCCAGAGCAATTAAAATTAAATTCGATAAACTGAGCGATCGCGGTTTGCTGGCTACATCCATGCGCGGGTCACAATCCTTCCAACGGCTTGCGCGACTATTCTACCCTTGCATCACCCATTCCAAATGTTCGGGTAGTCGCTTTGCCAGATCATACTGATCGAGAATGGTTTGGCGGGCTTGGGTGCGCAGCGCTGCCATGCGGTTGGGGTGGGCAAAGACGGCATCCACTTGATCCGCGATCGCGCCGGGGGAGAAAAAGTCTACCAGCAGACCATTGACCCCATCCTGAATCACCTCCTGGACGGGTGCAGTATTCGATCCCACCACCAAACAGCCCGCCGACATCGCCTCCAGCATGGACCAGGAGAGGACAAACGGTCGCGTCAGATAAATGTGGACGGAAGAAGCTTGCAACACCTGGAGATATTGCGGGTAAGGCAGCGGCCCCGTAAAGTGCAGGCGAGTTAAGTCCAGCGGCAACCGCTCCAACATCAGTTGTTTGTAGGTTTTGCCGTCTGCCAATGGTTTGCCATAAGCGACCCGATCTTCGCCCACCACGACCACATGACAGCGAGGACGGCGTTTTTGAATCAGGGCAACGGCTTCCATGAATTGCGGGAAGCCCCGGTAAGGTTCCATGCCCCGCGCCACATAGGTAATCACCTCATCCACCGTTGCCAGATTGAGATTGAGGGTGGGCAGGATCAGTCTGGCACCCGGATTCGGTTGAAAGAAACTGGTATCCACGCCATCGTGAATCACGTTCAATTTGGGGTGAAATTCGCGAGGAAATTGCTGCCGTTGCCAGCGAGTGGGACACAACCCGCGATCGCAACTGGCGAGATCCAACAAAATCGGCGCATTTTTGACCCGAATCCGCAACTCATCATCCAATTGCAACGGATCGCCAGGGTCAAAGTCCGAATCAGAACCGTGGGCGTGATAGAACCACTCGAAATAGCAGAGCAACTCCGCTTTGGGAAACACATCTTTCATAAACAACGGTGGTCCCCAGCCCGAATGCCCATACACCACATCCGGTTCAAACCCACTGGATTTAAGCGACTGCGCCAACCGACACACCGACTGTCCCTGCAACACCGCACCTTCCAGCGATCGCACATAATGATGAGTCTGCGGCGATACATCTCGCGCTGGCTTATACAATGCCTTCTTGACACCCGGAATATTACCATCCGGTCGCATCGTCCCAAACACCACCTCATGCTGAGGATCGTTTGCCAGTACCGTCGCCAAATGCCGAAACTGGGCGGGGAAATTAGAGTGGAGAAAGAGGAAGCGCATAAGGAAGGTAATTGGTAATTGGTAAATGGTAATTGGTAATTGGTAATTGGTAATTGGTAATTGGTAGTCGAGGTTTGAACTGTGACCACCCAATTACCCATTACCTATTACCACTGCTGGTCATAGAGATTTGCACTCTGACCAGTCCATTACCCATTACCCATGACCACTGTGGGTAAGCAGTAGAAACTTGAACTCAGAGCAATCCATTACCCATTACCCATTACCCATTACCAATCACCAATTACCCCTGCCGTCTCTACGGCAGATCCGTATTTCCCATTAAGTAGCGATCGCATGCTCGCGCGACTTCGCGGCCTTCGTTGATGGCCCAGACGACGAGACTTTGACCTCGGCGACAGTCCCCTGCGGCGAACACTTTGTCGAGGCTGGTGGCATATTTGCCATAGTCGGCTTTGATGTTGCTGCGCGCATCTTTTTCTAGTCCCAACGCTTCCACCAATGGTTGCTCTGGCCCCAGGAAGCCCATTGCCAGGAGTACGAGTTGCGCGGGGATGACGCGCTCTGTGCCAGGGACGTGTTTGGGAATG
>JAIXVO010000249.1 GCA_027482985.1 Cyanobacteriota bacterium | reverse complement strand
TAAACATCTCGCGCCCTTGTTGAAACATCGCGATCGCAGTGTGCTGGCGACGATTTCGGCCAAAGTCGGGAGCATTGGGGATAACGAACTGGGGGGCTGGTATGGTTATCGCGCCTCGAAAGCGGCATTGAATATGTTGATGCGCACCACGGCGATCGAATTTCGGCGGAAAAGTCCGAACACGCTCGTCATCATGCTGCATCCCGGCACGACTGATACTCGCCTGTCCCAACCTTTTCAGCGCGGCGTGCCACCCGCCAAACTGTTTCCGGTCGAACGCACCGTCACCCAACTCCTGACTGTCATCGATGGGCTACAACCGGACGACAGTGGACAATTTTTCAACTGGGATGGCACCCGTCTGCCGTGGTGAGGGCTGTGTCCTGGCCGTCATCTCGCTGCGATGCGTTACGGCTAGCGCCTAACACATCCTACTGGCAGGGCACTGATCTGACAGACAGGCAATGTTTATGGCATTGATATACTTCACGCACCAAAACCGCCCTCACCCCCGCCCCCTCTCCCAAAATGGGCGAGGGGAGAAAGATTTGATTAGTTCCCCTTCTCCCGTTCTGGGAGAAGGGGTGAGGGGATGAGGGCAGCTATCTTGGTGTGTTAAGTATGTTAATGCCAATTTTTATTGCACCAGCACTGGGGAAACCGCTCTTTGCAGAGTTTGAAGGGTTTGCTTGACGCGCCCCTCAGTTAATAACATTGTCGCTGTTGCCACCCCAGCTTCCACGGAAGGACTGACTCCGCAGCGCCAGAGATAAAAGCCGCCATTCCACACTGTCGATTGCATGAACTCTGAGGGTTTGCCGTCGAGGGTGTCGTGCATGGCCTGTAAGACGATCGCTGGCGGTTCCAGCGGCACATTTTTTTTTTTTTATCCAAAATCACGGGGATGTAACACCAGGCGCTCAAACTGGTGGTCGTTCCCTAACCCGACGATCGCGGTGCGTTCTCGCGGTAAATCACAACTGCCTTCTAATCCCTTGATCGTGGTAAAAGTCGTCACGCCCCGCAGGTCGAAAGCCGCTTGAAACATCCCTTCCGTGGGCGGATGCACATAGCCGGACACGAGATGGGCATTGCCCGCATAAGGACACCACATCAATTCCATCGTTGCCAGGGGGGGACGTTTGCCAATCTGATCGCGGTAAGGCACTAATCCCTGGGCTAAAGGAAAATGGCGGGGCAGATACACAAATCCCACCCCGACTTGTTCCAATACCGTTTGCACCTGTTCCAGTGACAGTTGCGTCCAATCAACGCCCAATCCTTGCCAGAAGAGTATGAGCGGATCACCGTCTTTCGTGGGCATGCGATCGCCCCCATGCAGAATCACGGGACAACCCGCCGTCGCGAGAATCAGCGTCGTCAAGGGGGAAATGGGAGCCGTCCGAGTCCGCCCATCGTAGGGAATGCCTAAAACCAGGACGGGACTAGCGGTGATGGGTTGGAGTTGAGGGCCTAACTCGGCGTAAGCATCCAGCATTCCGGCTAATTCGGCTCCCGTCGGGCGGCGAATCCGATGGGCGATCATGAATGCCCCAATTTGAGCGGGTGTCGCTTCCTGCAACAACATCATGCGAGTCGCGGCGGCAGCTTCTGGGCGGGTTAAATTCTCTCCCGTATGGGGACCGCTGCCGACTTTGCGAAGTAGCTCTCGAAACGCATGACTCATAAAAATTCTCGGTTAACCATCGAAACTGGCGGAAGCCAGCGGGAGTTTATTGACCTGCTGCGGCAGTAAGTCGGCAACCAACGTGTAAAAGTGCAGAATCGGCGGGATTTGCAAGCGATCGCGCGTGGTCACCATGACAACCTGGCGCGTCAACGGTGGATCAGATAGTACATCAGGTGACGTGCCGGGAGTCACTAACCCGCCGGATTCAATCGACCGAATCGCTAAGGTCGGATCTTGATAGGCTTCTGCCAGGGCAGTTTCGGGCAACAGGGCAATCAGTTCCCCCTGCCGGACTACGCCCCGGAAGGCATCGGGCGTATTCAATTCTAAAGCGGCTTTGAGGGTCACGCCCCGGCGATCGAACTGTTCCTGCACAATCCGTTGCATCCCGTAACCATCCTTAAACACCACCTGGGCATATTTTGCCAGTTCCAGCCAGGGCACCACGTCAAATTGGGTTAAAGGATGATGCGCCGACATCAGCACCCGAATCGGTTCTTCATAGAGCACGGTAACAACCATATCGGGACTCGTCGTCAGGAAGCGATTATTCATGACGATCGCCAGATCCACCAGCCCATCTTTCAGCACTTTGAGGGAGCGATCGCTGCCCAGTGCCGTGACTCGCAGTTGCACATCCGGGTAATCCTGGCAAAAGCGCTGCAAAATGGGCGGCAAATGGGACGAGCAAATGGAATGAATCGCGGCCACACACAGTTCGGGTTGCTTACCCGCCATCAAATCCGTGACATCTTTGACGGCCTGGTGCCATTCTTGACAAATTCTTTTTGCTCGCGGCAATAAACAATCCCCGGCCACGGTCAGCTTCACATGAGCCGTCCGGTGCAACAAAGACGTGCCCAATTCTGCCTCCAAAGCCTGCACCTGCCGACTAATGGCCGATTGAGTCACGCCACAATGTTGCGCGGCTTTCTGAAAACTGCCCGTCTCGACCACCGCCAAAAATGCCTGTAACTGTTCTAAACGCATGAGGAGGGTGTAACGTAGGTCACATTTTACCTACAGTGACCTTATCGGATTCGCGGCGGTGAGTTCGGTAGGAGTTGATACAGGTTGGGGGAAAGGGAGTCGGGGGGAGTAGAAGGAAGAGGGAGGGAGGGAGCGGAAAGACACGGGACTTCGTAGAGACTGGACGCTGGCACGTCTCGGCGGGGGATGAGGTGCGGGAAGGTTGGTAGGGGGCAAAGGTGGGGGATGGCAAAAATGATGGGGTGAGTCGGGAACTTTTTGGGGGGCGATTCGTCCAAAGAGGACTATGATCCCTCGGATCTCATGCGCGATCGCATCATTTATTCACCATCAGAGGAAAGGTTCAGGTTATGGCTCTCCAACTCCTTGCACACAAACAATGGCTGGCTGCTCGTTCTCGGATGCTGGCTGGCAGTTCAGGATTGGCGGTCGTGGCTGGCCTGGGATTGCCGCTGGGAGGGGCGATCGCGGCTCCTGTAACGGTCAGCCAGCTGCCACCCTCAACGGGTGATACGGGGGATGTCATCATTGATTCCGGCACGCAGCGGCCAACCCCACCGACGACGACCCCGACTGTGGCGGGGACGCGCTTCACCTGCCAGATGATGAACGGTCAATACACGGTCATGTACCAACCGGAAAGCCAACCGGGTCGAGCTTATCCCTGGGCGGTGCCGAGTGCGATGGGAGGGGGTTGGGACTCCGCCCGCCGCTGTAGCGAAATTACCCGCCGCCTGGAATCTTATCGTCCCGATGGCCTCCAGGAAATGCAGACGGGCTTTGAGAATGGCTACAACACAATCTGTGTGACGACGCAGCGCATCCCCAGTTGCCGCATTGTGTTGACGGTGCCCCCTGGTCAGGATGCCCTCAGCACCCGCGATCGCGTGTTCCAAAATCTGACGGTGGCCGATAGCGGGCAGCAAACTCAGGGCGTGAATACGTTTGTCGGAACTAATCGCGGTGGCCTCTTGGGAGAAGCGGCTCGCTGGCTGAATATAGGCATTCCGGCGACAACTTCCACCCGCTCTGGAGACAGTCCCATTAATTTACGACCCTTCCTGGATCGAGCGGATGGCGGCACCGGGCAGTTCCTCAAGCAAGGCGCGATCGCCCCAGGTCGGCGGTTAAATCCCAATAAATTCCGGTAATGCTGTTCTTGCCTCCTGATGGAGACGTGGCAGCGGCGCGTCTCTACGATTCCGATTCCTCTTTGCCGCCTGATCCTGGCCGGAGACGTGCCAGCGGCGCGTCTCTACAATTTTTTCTTTATTCTCCTGACTCCTGTCTTCTGACTCCTCCCTCCTCCCTCCGTCACGAGAATTCACAAAACTTTATTAGGTTCCGGTTGTGTCGTATACTACCCGATGGCAGCTACAAGGAGTGAGACACGATGTCGGAGGCAGTAAAGCCCCTGACGGCGCCACGGGAATGGATGGGTCCGCCGCAGCACTTTTTCAATCCCACGTTGTTGATGTTTTTGGCATCCGTGGCGATCGCGATAGTTTCGACCACCGGCTATTTTTACTGGCACTGGGTCGATTGGTGTTGTTTTCTCTTGAATATGTTCGCCTTGCACATGGTCGGCACGGTGATCCATGATGCTTGCCACAATGCGGCGCATCGGAATCGCACCATTAATGCCTTCCTTGGACATGGCAGCGCCCTGATGTTGGGGTTCTCGTTTCCGGTGTTTACGCGGGTGCATATGCAGCACCATGCCAATGTGAACGACCCCGAAAATGATCCCGATCACATCGTTTCGACCTTTGGCCCGTTGTGGTTGATCAATGCTCGCTTCATGTATCACGAAATTTTCTTCTTCCAGCGGCGATTGTGGCGGAAGTATGAATTGCTGGAGTGGTTCATTGGGCGGGCGCTGGTAGGACTGGTGATCTATCTGGCGATTCGCTACGACTTTTTGGGCTACGTCTTCAATTTCTGGTTTGTGCCGCTGGCGATCGTCGGGTTAGCGCTGGGCCTCTTTTTTGATTACCTGCCTCACCGTCCGTTTCAAGAGCGCGATCGCTGGTTGAATGCTCGGGTCTATCCCAATCGGGTGCTGAATTTGCTGATTGGCGGGCAAAATTACCACCTCGTTCATCACCTGTGGCCGACTGTGCCCT
>JAIXVO010000465.1 GCA_027482985.1 Cyanobacteriota bacterium | reverse complement strand
GCACGATCCCCCTAAATCCCCCTTAAAAAGGGGGACTTCCAATCCGGTTCCCTCCTTTTGAAGGAGGGTTAGGGAGGATCAAGGCCAGCATTAGCTAGATCGAAAACTTGTGTTTACACGGTAGCCCAGAGCGGGAGAAGGGGAACTAATCCAATCTTTCTCCCCTCGCCCATTTTGGGAGAGGGGCCGGGGGTGAGGGCGGGTTTGGTGCGTGAGGTATATTAATGTCAAAGTTTTGATCGCAATAAGTTCTGAGCGATCTGCAAGATCTATCCCACTGACTCCTCGACTCCGGCATGGTAAGAACTGCGGACGAGTGGCCCCGATCGCACATGGGAAAAGCCCAGATCACGGGCAATCGCCCCCAGGTCGTCGAATTCTTGGGGAGTCCAATATTGCTGCACCGGGAGATGGTCGAGGGAGGGACGCAGATATTGTCCCAACGTGAGGCGATCGCAGCCGACTGCCCGTAAATCTTGCAGCGTCGTGGTAATTTCCGCCACGGTTTCCCCATGCCCCAGCATCAAACCCGACTTGGTAGGAATCGTCGGATCGAGTTGCTTGACTAATTCCAGGACGCGCAGAGAGCGATCGTATTTCGCGCCCCGCCGCACTTTCCCCTGCAGCCGCTCCACAGTTTCGATATTGTGGTTGTAGCAGGCAGGCTTGGCGGCTGTCACGCAGGCCACCCGTTGCGCCTGTAAATCCTCACCCGTCAGGTCAGATGCCTCACTGCGACCGCCCCAAAAATCCGGGGTCAACACTTCTATTTGCGTTTCTGGTTGCCGCTGGCGGATGGCAGTCATCGTCTGCACAAACCACTCTGATCCCTGATCCGGGAGATCATCCCGTGCCACCGAAGTCAGGACGACATAGGTCAATCCCAGCAACTGGACGGCTTCTGCCACTTTGGCGGGTTCCTCCGGATCGAGCGGCATTGGGGCGTGACCTTTGTCTACCTGGCAAAAAGCGCAACTGCGGGTACAGGTCGGCCCCATCAGCAGAAAGGTCGCCGTCCCCTGGGCATAACATTCCGCCCGATTGGGACACCGCCCTTCTTCGCAAATCGTATGGATCTGACGTTGTTTGATAATACGTTGAACGGTGGACAGTTCACTGGCTTTGCCGATGGGTCGCCGCAACCACTCTGGTAAGTTCACCAGGGAGGCGCGATCGCCTTGGGCAGAGGAAAAATTAGCAGAATGGGTGTCAAGCGACATAAAACGGGAATACTAGCCCTATGCGTTAGGAAACAATCATGCTTAAGATTTTAGGGGTTTCTACTCGGTTATTGGGCACAAATTTCACCCGTTGGCTGCATTTTGGGGATTGGCACACCTCCTTGAGCCTGTGTCCCTGCCCTGTTCGCGAATTTGCAGTGCCGCATCCCGGCCTTCAGAAGCTAAACTAGTTTTTGCAAATAGAGTGAGATTCAGCTTCGCGAGTACAATACGGTGAGTGAACGGGCGATCGCGACTGGCGAACGGTCTTTCTCCCCAGGATTCCATCAGCTCTTTGCAATGCAACGATACGTCTTTTTAATCTATCCCGCCGACACCACGAAGGAGTTCAACTGTGGCTAGTCACAAAATCCTAGTAATTGACGACAGTAGTGTGATTCGCAGCATGGTGCGCGACATGCTCCCCAAGGGCAACTTTGAAGTGTTGGAAGCGAAAGATGGACTTCAAGGCTTTAACCTGATTCGTCAAGAGCGCCCCAACCTGATCATGTTGGACTTCTTGCTGCCCAAGATGAGCGGGTGGGAAGTGTTTCAGCAAATTCAAGCCAGTCCAGAATTGCAAACGATTCCGCTGGTGTTGATGTCGGGGCGGAAAGAAGAAGTCACCGAGAAATTGCAAGAACCGTTTGAGTTCTTTGAATTTGTCCAAAAGCCCTTTGACCAGCGGCAATTGATCGAGGCCATTAAAACCGCGATGGCGAAGTCCAAACGTCGTCCGGCTGGCGTGCCTGCGCCTGCGCCCGTAGCCGCAGCAGTGAGTGCCGAGGCGGGTGCCGATGTGCAAGCCTTGAACGAGAAGATTGCCAGAATGCAGGCCGAAATCGATGGCTTGAAGAAGCAAGTCTCGCAAATTCTGGCCTTCATCAAGCAAAAACTCAAGTAAGCGGAGTCAAATTTCGCTTGAAAATTACGGGGCAGTCTGGCGAGGCTGCCCTTTGTTGTGCGGAGAGCTGAGATCATGCTGCGATCGCTGATGTACTTTGTGCTGGCAGGCTTGTGTGAAATTGGGGGCGGGTATCTCGTCTGGTTATGGATACGGGAGGGCAAAAGCGGCTGGTTGGCGATCGCGGGTGCTGCCCTGCTGACCATCTATGGCTTTGTCGCGACCCTTCAACCTGCCAACTTTGGTCGCGCCTATGCAGCCTATGGCGGCGTGTTTATCATCCTCTCGATTCTGTGGGGCTGGGGGATTGATCACGTTGCCCCGGATCGCCTGGACTGGGTAGGAGCGGCGATCGTCCTAGTGGGGGTGCTGGTGATGATGTATGCCCCCAGAGCTTAATCCAGTTCGCGCCGTCCTTCTAAGGCTCGCGCTAACGTCACTTCATCCGCATATTCCAGGTCGCCGCCCATCGGTAAGCCAAAGGCAATCCGGGTGACGCGGGTAAACGGCTTCAGCAATTGCCCCACATACAACGTCGTCGTTTCCCCTTCCACACTGGGGCTGATGGCAATAATCACTTCTTCAATATTTTGCTGACTCACCCGCCGCACGAGGGGCTGAATGTGCAACTGATCCGGCCCGATCCCATCCATCGGCGAAATCAGTCCCCCCAACACATGATATTTGCCGCGATATTCCCGCGTTTTTTCCAGCGCAATCACATCTTTGGAATCCGCCACCACGCAAATCGTGCTGCTTTCCCGGTTGGGTGCCCGACAAATTTCGCACACAGGATCAGCAGACAGATGAAAGCATACCGAACAAAAGCCCACCTGGGTTTTGGCTTCCATCAAGGCCAGCGCCAGCGCTTTGACTTCTTCTTCGGGTCGCTTCAAAATGTGCAACGCCAACCGCTGCGCCGTTTTGGGCCCCACGCCGGGAAGCCGTTGCAGTTGCTCAATCAACCGAGCTAAGGGACGGGTATAAATCTTGCCACTTCCTCTCTAACGAGTGTGAATCGTGCTTCTATTTTAGCCAGAAGCGGCCAGCGGTATCTTTTTATCGTGCTAGGAGTTGCCGCACTGGATGCGAGAAAGTCGATAGCACTGGAAATGCCCGCGATCGCAGTGCCACCAAGACCCGCCAATTTTAGTTTTGTCAGGTATGCTGTGCCTTGATATCTGTGCATACGCTGGCTGGGGAGATAGAATGCATACTACTGCACAAGCATTGAGATGTTTTCAGCTTTGCTGCGATTTAACGAGCAAATATTGCTCAATTGATCTGGTCACTGTGGATAGGCGAACAGGGAACGTAATTATCTTATCGAAAGAAGAAATCAATATTGAGATTGACTCAAATGGAGATTGGCGGTTCGTATGAGTGTGAAACCTGACTTTACCCTAATGACAACCCAGCAGCTTCGAGCCTATGTCTTGGAGCATCGAGACGATGAAGAAGCGCTGCAAAGCTATCTCGATCGACGGCATTCTGAAAACCCCAACTCGCGGGTTTATAAAACTGAAGATGATGTCAGTGAAGCGATCGCAGAGTATTTGAAGCACAAAAGATCAGCGGCTTCGTAGCGAAGTAACCATCAAAGAGCGATCGCCGGGGTCATAGGTCAACTGAACCTCATTCATGCCTTCAGTCTACCAAATTGAATCTTGGCTAAAGGCTCAACAAATCAAGCCTCTGATTGCTGTATCTCAAAATACTGATAGATAAGCTTACGACCATACCTCAAGTACTAAGCGGCATAACGATCAAGCTCACCAGACGCAGATAGCCTCAAAAACCCAACTAGCCAATTTGCGGCGTTCCGGTGCAGCGACTTGTTATAATGCGGAGTTGTTAATAGTTTTACTCCTGATATTGGGAACTGCTTGGCGTGATTCTAATTGTCTTCAATCCCATCTTTTGTAACTCTTTCTCGAAATCATCAAATCTTTTATCGATAGTGCTTTGCTCTATCATTCTTCCATTAATAGAAACTAATTCATTTCCAGAAAGAATATTCTCAGCGATCAACCTATACTGATTTGCACCTGCCACAGATAAGGAGCCAACAATTGCCCAGAAACATCCAATTGTATGATTTCCAATAGTAGCCATTGCAGAGGAGATACACGCCAATTTACTTTCCTGCTCATACTCATCAGACCCAACAGGAAAATCGATGTGAACCTCTTTAGGATCTGCATATAAAATTCCATGCAAATTCTTAATAAAGCGTGAGGCACTTATTAATTCATCAAGAGTTACTAAAACTTCCTCTTCTGAAATAGAAAATCTTTGGCATACTCGTGAAGCCATCTCTGCAACATCATAAACATCAGACCAGTCATCTATTTCATCGCTAACATTAATTTTAAAGGCAATTGTAGGAAGCTTTTTAGATTCATCAATAATTTCTAAAACTGAGGAATCAGTCGCTTTTTTAAGCAAGGTAAATACCTTTAAATGACTTGTAAGGTCGCTTAGACGACTCTCCTTATCTTCTCGGAAATCAAATGAATATTTTACTTTTCCGCCAGAATTAAAAGGTTCAATGGTGAGGTCAAACATCGTAGACTTAACCCTAAACTTGATATAATCGTGCGGCAAGAACTGATTGAAGGGAGAACGGTATAACTCAGCCTTTAACATTACTCCATGCGAAAAATTATGTTCTTTGAACCTAAGAATTATCGGCTCAGGCTTGGTTTTAATACTTAGAATTGCCGCCTCAGAACTCAGCATTGAATTTTCAGATAAAATTTCAAATCTTTTATGGTGACCAATACTCTTGTCTATGTAAACCTCATCCCGAAGACCTAAAGACAAATCAATTAAATCTCCAACAGGATCACCACCAGACATTTGAATGGTAAACTGCCCCTTCCCATTCTCAAAGCCCAGTGTTTCCAAGAAATTATTTTTCTCCAGGATATAATCTTCTAAAGTTTTAGGAATATATTTCTCGATAGCACTCTTTAGGCTTTCACCTGTTGTTTCCAGTAATCGATCACTATCCGTATATTTAACAAGCATTTCATATTTATTTAATCTGTTACCTTCGCCTTTACTGTCTAACTCTCTAATTCTCCTCAAAGTTTTTTCAATTATTTCTTTACCAGCATGAACTAAGTAGGCTGCTTGCGGTTCATTCTTTCCGTCAAACTCAATGAAGCAAAAGAATGCAGGTAATTTTGCTTTTACCAACCTTTCCAAGTTGGATAGGGTTATAGACTCTCCTTTCCTTTT
>JAIXVO010000198.1 GCA_027482985.1 Cyanobacteriota bacterium | reverse complement strand
GGGGAGAAATAAGCGCAGGTAGGCGGTCACGATCGCATTCCCCCAAATCGCTGCAACGACACCACCCAACGCCAGAAACGGCCCAAAGGGAAACGCTTGACGGCGACCCAACAACCCCGTCATCAGCGCTAAACCGCCCCCCAACGCCCCAATTAAACAGGCCAAAAAACCTGCCACTAGCAACAATGGCCACCCTAACCAAGCGCCCATCATCGCCGCTAGTTTGGCATCCCCGCCGCCCATTGCGGTTTGCCCCAGCGCTAGGCTACCCGCGATCGCGATGATTTCCACCAACCAGATGCCAACGACTGCCCCAATCACACCCTGCATCAGTTGTTGAACGCCACCTGTGAGTGAGTTCGTGGTTGTGAACCCCAAGACTAGTTGAAACAGCAGTCCAGCGATCAAGCCCCATTGAGTGAGCGGATTGGGCAGCGTCATGGTGTCGAGATCAATCAGCGCCAGCGCCAGCAACCAGCTAAAAAAGACCCAATAGCCGAGGGTTTGCCAACTTAAATCAAACAGCGCAAAAATCAACACAAAAGCAATGCCACATCCGCCTTCTAACAAAGGATAGCGGATGGGAATCGGCGTTTGGCAGTTGGCACAGCGTCCTTGCAGGCGCAACCACCCGACGATGGGCAGATTCTCTGACACGCGCAACCGATGCCCACAGTGAGGACAGCGCGAGGGGGGATGGGCGATCGATAAACCTGCGGGGATACGATGCACCACGACGCTTAAAAAACTCCCGATCGCGGCACCCGTCCAGAAAATCAGATTGTAAACAAAGAGAGTCAGCAGGGTATCCATAGATCGGGTGACAGCAGAGCGGGCGACAGCAGCAACAAACAGAGCGATATCGACAGGGGAAATAGCAGAAGACCGCCGAACTGACCAACAACTCGACGGTCAAAGATCTGACTGTTCATCTTAGCCTCAGGATGTCGCCCTTAATCACAGCGATCGCCCCTGACTGCCCATTCCCCTTCTGACTCCTGACTTCTGACTCCTGACTTCTGCTCTCCTGCCACTACGCATACAGATCCGATTCAATCTGGCTAAAGGGCACAAAGCATTCTTGCGGCAGCAACACAGGCTTGCCAGAGAAAATTAGTTTGCCGCGATGGGTGAAGCGATCGATCGCCACTCCCAAAGGACGTTGAACCAACTCCGGATGCACTTCATAATAAGTGGTATAAATCATACGAGCGGAGCGAATTAAACCCGGATCCAGGAGCACATCAAAGTCTGGATCATCCATCACGGGCTTTTGCGATTGCTTCGGCTGCTTCTGAGAAACGTAGGCCACCAGATTTCTCCCCTGTCGATTTTGGACGAGTTTAGTATAACCGCCGAATTCCGACCAGGATCGATCAATTTATTTAATGAATCAGGGGTTTCCGATCAGCCCTCTCACTGCTCACCCAAACTTTGGTGCCAAAGCCAGATCTGCGACTTCTCACCCAAACTTTGATGTGACTGGCAAGAACCTGGCAGAAGTCGCAGATCTAAAGAGATGGGCGATCGCACGTCAATTGCTTTCTTCTACAGCAACGCGACAAATTCATCTACAGTTAGTTCCACTTGGCGAATAATGCTGCGGAGGGTGCCCTTGGCGAGTGTCTTATGATTTGGAACGGTGACTTGGCATTGGGGTTCGTCACGAATGAGGGTGATATGACTCCCCCGCTGCCGATACACGACAAACCCAATTTTTTCTCGCGCATCAATACACTCTTTAGCTGAGATAACAGGGAGTTTGCTCACACGTTCACGACCTCAATGTTGTCGTCGGGGACAGGTTGACCTCTGTCGAGTAACACTTCAATGTGTAGATCGATCGCTTCTCTAATATTGCGAAGTGCCTCATCCCGCGTCGCTCCCTGACTGACACATCCCGGTAAGCTAGGAACTTCGACGATCAAGTAAGCATCCTCATCTTGATACAGCAGCACTTTTCGAGTCTGAGATGCTTGGGATAGTTTGACCATTGCGTTAAACCTCCTTGCTAACCCCATTATGGAAGGTTTAACGCAATTTATTCGAGCTTTATGCTTGAGCATAAATACTTGGGAGCTGGTTCTTAAATTCCAACCAGGGTTCGTAGTTGATCCAGCTCAGAGCTTGGAAGCTTGGAAGCTTTAACCGCCGAATTGATGGAAGACTCTGTTAGCCGAGCCCAGTCACTAAGTAAAAATTCAACCGCTAAAACAAACTCTTTTGATGGGATAAATGGAGAGGAACCCTGCGAGGCATCAACGGATAAAGCAGAAAACTGCCGAGTCGATGCAAGTACGTCGAGAGAAATAGGCTTGAACCCAGATGCCTCATTCTTTTTCACAAACGTTTCATCCAACATTAGAAGATTCTCCGGAGCCATCCAACCATCTAGTAAATATCCATTTTTAGAATTTAGCCAGAGAAAAGCAGCAAGAGACATTGCACTGTCTAACCCAATCGTATAAGCTGCATGATTTTCAATTTCCGATATAGTAGAGATTGGAACGCCAATTTGCGTGGAGCAGTCTTGCATAATCAAGTTCCAACTAGATTGATACGCCGGATCTTCGGAAGCATCCAAGTTCTCACTCAGTTTGCCGCCATAGAAATATTGCCTAGCAGCACGACAACGCCTTCCGAATTCGCGAATTTTCTCTTTGTCGAATCCCAATACTCTTTTAGCGGCACGCGGTGACCTTGCTCTGCTCATATCGTACTCTACTGATAAGACCATTCCAGTATGGCGAATTTTTGAGATTGCGGATGCGAATAACGAATGCGTTGCAAAAATGTTTTCTTTTCTATGGCAGTAGCTGATTTGCTGCTGTAGTCACGATTGGATTGGGAAAGTCTGGTACTCGGTTTTTGTAAGAATTGCTTCTAATGTAATCAGTCTATCTAGAGAGCTTTGTTAGCTAAGACCTTAGAATTCGCAGCGCAAGACCTCCGACTTCTAACCGAGACTTTGACGCGAACCACTCAATTCTGGCAGAAGTCGGAGATCTGAAAAAGGGCGATCGCTCTACTGTTCCAATACTTCCATCGAGACGGGGGCAGCGACTTGCGGCAATTCGATCTGTTCTGCGATCGAATTGCCGCAAGCCATTGGGGGACTAAGGTCTTAACCAACCTTCCCGATCACCCCCTCGACCAACCAATTCATCGATTCCAGCTCGATCGCCGTGGCTTCATAGTTCTTGCCAGCCGGAATAACCACCTTACCTGTGTTATCTTTCAAGCCCCCTTTGTAAATCACCAGAGAGCCAGCTTGCATCTTGGCGCGGGCGGCTTCAGCATCCTTTTTGGCCACCTCGGTCACGGCGGGGCCATAGTCCGAGATTTTGACAAAGCCATCTTTGTAGCCACCCCGCAGTAAATGAGGGATGCCGCCATTCATCAAAGTTTTATCAGATTGAATCAACTTCACATAGTCAGAATAGACCTTCGTCCAATCCCACTCTGCCCCAGTTAAATAGCCCTTCGGCGCGAGGCTCGCTTGACTGGCATGATAACCCACCGAATAGATGCCCCGGCGTTCTGCCGTTTCAATCACCACCTTGGGACTATCCACGTGACACGTCATCACATCAATCCCTTGATCCGCGAGACTATTGGTGGCCTCGGCTTCTTTCGTCGGCACTGACCAATCGCCAGTAAAAATGACCTGCGTGGTAATCGTCGGTTTGACACTCCGCGCGCCCAACGTAAAACTGTTGATGTTCCGGAGGACTTGCGAAATCGGTTTCGCGGCCACATAGCCCAGTTTCCCGGATTTGCTCATGTGTCCAGCGACAACTCCCGCCACGTACAAGGCTTCATCAATGTAGCCAAAATAGCTGCCGACATTGTTGGGATGTTTGCCACTTTCGTAGAGTCCACCACAGTGCAAAAACTGCACCTCAGGATAGTCTGCTGCAAGTTTGAGAATATGGGGACTAAAGTAGCCAAATGAAGTCGGGAACAAGACCGTTGCTTTGTCTTGCTCAATCATATTCCGCATTACTTCTTGGACTTCACTGGTTTCGGGCACACTGGCCTGATCAACCGTCTTCACCCCCGGATCTTTGAGTCCTTCTTTACCCAAAAAGTGAGCTTGATTGTAGCCGTAATCATCTTTAGGACCAACGTAAATAAACCCAATCGTTAGGTTTTTAGCATTGGGCGAAGATTCTGC
>JAIXVO010000384.1 GCA_027482985.1 Cyanobacteriota bacterium | reverse complement strand
GTGAATCTACCGTTAGAATTCAGGGGCATAGTGAAGTCAAAGGCTGTTACCCTTCTCATTCAGGCGATCGCGTATGCAACGGTTGATGCGTTTCGGTCTTAGCACTTTAATTGCCATCCTGCCCCTCGGCTTTAGGCAACTTCCCGCACAGGCAGCAGAACCAGTCGGGCAACCCGCTGTTTCTCGGTTGGATGTGGTTTATCTCCAGGAACTTTTGGATCGGGGGGATGTGGTAGGGGCAATTCAGAAGGTGGAATTGGGCTGGCAGGCGCAATACGAGAGTTACTACCAGGGGCGGCTGACAACCCAATTGCTGGATGCGGCTGGGATCAGTCAGCGGTTGGCGGAAATGGCTCGTTTAACGGGCGATCGTTCGGCGTTGGTGTATGTGATTCCCACGCCGAACTACCTGGAATTAATGATGGTGTTACCGAATGGGCAACCGCTGCATCGACGAGTCACCATCAAGCGGACTGATTTGATGCAACAGGTGGATAACTTTAAAGGCACCGTGGCAAATCAACTCAGTACCCGTGCCCAATACCTACCCCCTGCGCAACAACTCTATCAACTGATGATTGCGCCGCTGGAACCCATTTTGAAGGAAAACCGGATTGATACTTTGATCTTTTGTTTGGGGGGTGGGTTGCGGACGGTGCCGATCGCGGCGTTGCAAGATGGCGATCGCTTCCTGGTGGAACAATACAAGCTGGCCATCATTCCTGCCTTCAACTTGCTGGATGCCCGTCCAGTGTCTTTGAAGAATGCCAAAGTGCTCGCGATGGGCGCATCTGAATTTGCAGCTCAGGTGTCGCTGCCAGCGGTGCCGGTCGAATTGCAGACGATCGCCACCAATTTGTGGTCCGGGGAAGTGTTGCTGAATCAAGACTTTACGCTGGACAATCTCAGGTCTTACCGCGACCAGCAAGCGTTTCGGATTGTGCACCTGGCAACCCATGCCGACTTTTTGCCCGGTTCGGTGCAGGATTCTTATATTCAATTCTGGGATCAACGGTTGTCGCCCAACCGCTTTCAGGAGATGCGCTTAAATTTTCCTGTAGTGGAATTATTAGTCCTGAGTGCCTGCCGCACTGCTGTCGGCGATCCTCAGGCAGAGTTGGGGTTTGCAGGGTTAGCGGTGATGTCGGGTAGCCGCGCCGCGATCGCCAGCCTGTGGTCGGTTAGTGATGCGGGCACCCTAGCGCTGATGACTGAGTTCTATCGCCAATTACGGACTGCTAACAAATCGGAGGCACTGAGACAGGCGCAACTGAGTTTAATCAAACCGGCCGCACCACTGGCGACGATCCGCAATCCCAGCCATCCTTACTTCTGGGCCGCGTTTACGGTGATTGGTAATCCCTGGTAAATGAATCGCGATCGTTTAGTAATATTCCTTAACAAATTGTTTCCGCGTCCCCCTGGAAACGGTATTGTTTAAATTCAGTGATAAATCTTTGTAAAAAAAGGGATAGCCATCGCTATGGGACGAGTTGGAGTTTTATTACTCAATCTGGGCGGGCCAGACAAATTAGACGATGTGCGCCCCTTTTTATACAATCTGTTTTCTGACCCCGAAATCATTCGCCTGCCCACGCCCTTGCTCCAGGCTCCGTTAGCCTGGTTAATCTCCACGCTGCGAGCGAAAAAATCCCAGGCCAATTATCAAAAAATCGGCGGCGGTTCCCCCCTACGACGGATTACCGAAGCCCAGGCACAAGCATTACAGCAGCAGTTGCAGCAGGACGGCCATGACGTGCGGGTCTATGTCGGGATGCGCTACTGGCACCCGTTCACCGATGCCGCGATCGCCCAAATCAAGCAAGACCAGATTCGGCAGTTGGTGATTTTGCCGCTCTATCCGCAGTTTTCGATCAGCACCAGTGGTTCCAGTTTTCGGCAGTTAGAACGGCTGTGGGCGGCTGACCCAGAGTTACAAAAGATTCAGTATACGGTGATTCCCTCCTGGTATCAGCATCCGGGCTATTTAAAGGCGATGGCTGGGTTAATCGATCGCACCCTGGCGCAAGTGCCGCAACCGGATCAGGCACATGTCTTCTTTAGTGCACACGGGGTGCCTGTGAGTTATGTGGAAGAGGCAGGCGATCCTTACCAGCAGGAGATGGAACACTGTGTGGCGCTAATTATGCAGCAATTGAATCGCCCTAATCCCTACACGTTGGCGTATCAGAGTCGGGTGGGACCAGTGGAATGGTTGCAGCCTTATACAGATGAAGCGATCGAGCGGTTGGCACATGAAGGGGTGAAGGAACTGGCGGTCGTGCCCATTAGCTTTGTTTCGGAACATATCGAAACCCTGGAAGAAATTGATATGGAATATCGAGAATTGGCAGAAACGGCTGGCGTGACGACGTTTGCCCGTGTACCTGCGCTCGATACTGACCCTACCTTCATCCAGGCGTTGGCGGATCTGGTGCAGCAAGCCCTCCGCGATCGCCCCGTCTATTTTGCGGATGTCATGCACCCGCAGCCCAATCTGAAAAATTATCCTCAAAGTCTTTGGGCTTGGGGGTTAACGCCATCCGCCGAAATTTGGAATGGGCGGTTCGCCATGATTGGCCTGCTGGCGCTGATTGTGGAACTGTTGCTGGGGCAAGGGCCATTGCATGCGATCGGGATGTTGTGAGGGACAGTGGTGGAAAATTCATTACGGAATCATCAGCATCCGCTGATTCAGCGGTTAGCGGATTGTATCGAGTCGGTTTGGCAGCAAGAATTGACGCTATCGCCCTATGTGGTACCGGAAGATTTAGGCTATATCGAAGGGAGTTTGGAAGGCGAACGGCTGACGATCGAAAATCATTGTTACCAAACGCCCCAATTTCGCAAACTCCATTTGGAATTGGCGCAGGTGGGCAATGGGCTAGATATTCTGCACTGTGTCATGTTTCCTCGTCCTGACTATGCGCTGCCAATTTTTGGCACGGACTTAGTGGGCAGTCGCAATGCTGGAATTAGTGCCGCGATCGCTGATCTGTCGCCGGTCAACCTGGATCGATCGCTGCCCGATCGCTACCAGGAAGCCCTGACCGCCTTAGCTGCCCCCCAATTCACCCAACCGCGTGCCCTGCCCGACTGGGGGGATATTTTTTCGCCCTTCTGCTTATTTGTGCGGCCAGTCGGTTTAGCCGAAGAAGATCAATTTTTGCAGCGGGTGAAGGATTTCCTGACGTTGCATTGCCAGATCGCCCAGACCTCTACCCCGCTGGCAACCCCGGCTGACATTCATAACGTTTTAGTTGGGCAGCAGAATTACTGCACGAAACAACAGCAAAACGACAAAACCCGCCGCGTCCTCGAAAAGTCCTTTGGTGCCGAGTGGACAGAGCGCTACATGACCACCATGCTATTTGATTTCGTCGCGGTTTAGACGGTTCCTTCCCAAAATCAACCCCGCGAGGGGCTAGTTTCGCCGCCGCAAGACTCTCTCTGTGGGTAAGCGGTTTTTCCTGGCAAGAGCGCTAGAGTAAATTGGCGTGGCATGCTAATGAAAGTTTTAGCCGCTCGTAGCGCTCTTTACAGAAATTAATAATTTACCTGGCAAAATAGTATGATGCCAGGTAAAGCTGCGCAGGTCTGTCATATGACTGGAGGAAACGATGGCTGAGATCCCTAATAACGGTCAAATGCTGTGGAAAATGGAGGGTGAAGACCGCGTGTTACACCTCAGACATCATGAGGCTGAACCCTGGCGACCCTACGAGGAGTTTCCTCAATATGTCTTGCCTGATCCCCAAGGGTTTTCGAAGGGCATTACGACTTTCCTCGCTTTGACGAAAAAGGGCTGGAGCGCCACTAAATCTTAGAGTCACCGCCTTGTCAGCGATTTGGCTCTAGCACCTGTCAAATCGCGCCACACCATATCTCTCAGTAGATACCTGGGATTCATAACTGTGGGGTGGGCATCTTGCCCGCCCAATTTAGATCGGTGCTACAAATTGATTGATTTGAGCCGATGTCCAGTCCTGCAAGCGCTAGTTGCGAACTTCTCTGCATGACCAGGTCTGATTTGTGCGAGTGGACTAAGTTAGGATTGGGGCTTACTGCATAGGACTTTTGGCCTGGGCAGGCAAGATGCCCACCCCACTGAGGACAGATTTTTGAGGTAGTCCGCGAGGCTCTCAGTTAATGGGTGCCATGATGAAAAAGGCAACCTTCAAGGCCAGACGATCGCGGTGAAATGTACCCTCTGTTACAGGATTTGAGTCACAGTAGTCACGCTGTTGTCGGGGTGGAATGAGGGGACTCCGTAGGATTTCAGCACAGTGCGAGATAAATGAGAGCGATCGCCCGACTCTTCTCAATTTCCGGCGATCGCTTGCGCTGTCTAGGTTACAGGGTATAAAGATGTGCCTTCAGAACTTCATTAAACACCCTGATTGTTACAACGTGTAAAGAAATGAGAACTTGTACTAACTTGGGATGAAAGGCGTTCTATTCGTCTTAGTATAAAAGAGCCTCGGAAGTCCAGACAGCAGATGTTGACTGAGTCAACCTTATGTTCTGGAGTCGAAATCGGCTCTCATATTTATCAGATGTGTTCTCATAAATCTAATAGAACCATCTTTAGAGAAATAAGAGTGTTTGATAGGCTACTGAATGCTTATCGATCCGATTTTCATGGCGTTGCACAGATTGATCTTTGATGTCTGTCTGTCTATGCTTACCGCTTCCGATCTTGTTGGGTCTAAGTAGTCTGTGGCTGATGCGTAATAGAGTCAGCCGTGGGTTTAGCCCTCCATTCTATAAACATGATTTAGGAGATTCAATCGATGCTAGACGCGTTTACCAAGGTTGTTTCCCAAGCGGACACTCGTGGGGAATATGTTAGCGGTGCTCAACTCGATGCACTACGGGCAATGGTTGCCGATGGCAACAAGCGGATCGATGCAGTCAACCGGATCACCGGTAATGCTTCCGCCATCGTTGCTAACGCAGCTCGGGCTTTGTTTGCAGAACAACCCCAACTGATCGCTCCTGGTGGTAACGCTTACACCAACCGTCGGATGGCTGCTTGCTTGCGTGACATGGAAATCATCTTGCGCTACGTGACCTACGCTATCTTCACTGGCGATGCTAGCGTGCTCGACGATCGCTGCCTCAACGGTCTGCGTGAAACCTACCTGGCTCTGGGTGTTCCCGGTGGTTCCGTGGCTGCTGGCGTGCAAAAAATGAAAGAAGCTGCGATCGCGATCGCTAACGACCCCAACGGCGTCACCCGTGGTGATTGCAGCCAGTTGATGTCGGAAATCTCTGGCTACTTTGATCGGGCTGCTGCAGCTGTAGGCTAAGCCGCTTGCATCATCGCGTCATCGCCGATCTGCGGATGACACATCAATCTTGAAACAAAAAACTTCTTCAAAACAATCGACTAGGGAGATATCAAACCAATGAAAACGCCATTGACTGAAGCCGTCGCAGCTGCAGATTCCCAAGGACGCTTCCTGAGCAGCACCGAACTTCAAGTTGCCTTCGGTCGTCTGCGTCAAGCCACCGCTAGCTTGGAAGCTGCTAAGGCTTTGGCTTCGAAAGCGAATGATCTGGCTAACGGCGCTGCTAACGCAGTGTACCAAAAGTTCCCCTACACCACCCAAATGCAAGGCAACAACTTTGCGGCTGATCAACGGGGCAAGGACAAGTGCGTGCGTGACATCGGCTACTACCTGCGCATGATCCAATACTGCTTGATCGCAGGTGGTACCGGTCCCATGGATGAGTACCTGGTTGCTGGTGGCACCGGTCCCATGGATGACTACCTGG
>JAIXVO010000461.1 GCA_027482985.1 Cyanobacteriota bacterium | reverse complement strand
GCTGGGCATCCGTTGCACTCGTCAGGAACGACAAATTTTGCCCAGAGAAATGCAGACGGTGATGACCGCATGGGGACAGGTGCGGGTGAAAGTGGCCTGGGCAGCAGGTCGCGATCGCCCTCCCACCAATGTCCAACCCGAATACGAAGACTGTGCCGCGATCGCCCGTACCCATCAAATCCCTTGGCGGCAAGTCCAGCAGCAAGCCCTAGCGGCATGGGGCAAGGCAGGAGGCAGCAGGCAGGAGGCAGCAGGCAGACCGAATTAAATTGCGATCGCGGCAGATTGGGTAGGGGCGAATGGTCATTCGCTCTGACGACACAACTTTGGTGTATCGCGGTTGTCATTGAGATGGGGTTCAAAATTTCGTAGAGACAATGCCGCTGGCACGTCTTCGCCGGGAGTCACGGGATTAACTAGACAGCCCCTCAAGGCGAAACACCCCTGGAATGGAAAAAGGCTGTTCTCTCTGCCCGCTGCCGTCTGCTGTCTGCCTTCACTCACTGGAGAGAAGCGGGTTCCGTGCCGGATTTGGCGGCAGCAGGATTGGCGGCAGCAGGTTTGGCCGCAAGGTTAGGGAGAATCCGTTGCCAGGAGACATTCCCATTGCTATCGGTGGTGATCGTCACTTTTTCAGTCCGGGTGACGGGGATGGGTTTAGCGGCAGGCGCGGGCTTTTTGGCAGTGGGTTTGGCAGGCTTGGGGACGGGTTTCAACGCTGTGTAAGTAACCTGACAATCGAAGCCCTGTCCCGGTGTGACGGCTTTATAGATGCCCCCACAGGCGATCGCGGGTTTTGTCCCAATCTCTGTGGTTAACGTCTCTTGAATATTGCTTTCCAGCTTGGGAATGTTGATCAAGCCTTTAGCATGCGGGACATCCCAGGTGAGATTGCCGTTGTCATCCTGTTGTTGCACGGCGATGGTGAAGGTGTAGCCGTTATCCATTTCGCCGACACACTCAAAGCTTTTGCCCGCTTCCGGCTGAATGCCACTGGGACAGGTCACAGCCTTGACGGAGGTGCCGCCATTACTCGTGATGTCTTGCTGAATTTGCGCCGCCACTTTTTGATGGTCAATGCCGCCGCAACCGCCGAGGGCGATCGCGATCGCGCCTACCCCCAGCCCGCGAGTCAGGCTCCGCATCCCGTTGTTTTGCCTCATGACTGGTGAATTACCCAACGTGAACAATCAATCAAACTTGTCAATCAAACTCGATTCATGGTTTAGCATACCGAGTTTTGGTAAAGCTGAAGTTAAGCCCAAACGGGTAGCAGCCGTCCGCCGCTGCAGAAGGCTGCGATCCGCTGGCCCCGACCCATGCTCCACACCCAACAGGTGATTGCGCTTGCGGCCTAGTCGCTAGCTCCCCTTACTGACCCGCTGCGCCTTCCTTGCCCTCTCCCTCCTCCAGCTCTGGCAGCAACCGTTGCACCGCTGCCGTCAAATCTACGCCAGTGGTTTGCCGCAACTGTTCCATGAAGGCCGCAAGCTTGGTGGCAGTGGTGCCGCCGCTGGCATCAACAACGGTAACATTTTGCACAGTGAGGTCAGGTACTGCTGCCGTGAGGGTTTTGAGTAAGGTTTCCAGGCGTTGCATCAGGTAAATATCACGGGCATTCGCACCCGCTGCCCGCCAGGATTCAGCCAGTTGTAGTGTGCCTTCGGCACGGGCTTTACCAGCTTCAATGATTTGCGCCGCATTCCCTTGAGCCTGGGCGATCGCTTGTTTACATTGAGCTTCGGCAGGCGCAACAACATCCGCCTGTAATTGCTGTTCGACTTGTTTAATGCGGGCGTGTTGGACGGGCACTTCGGCCTGGATACGAGCCAGTTCGGAAGCAATTTCGGCCAGCGCTTCGGCCACCACAGCATCCCGTTTGGTGAGGGTATCTTTGACGCGGCGTTCAGCATCGGCGGTGGAAATTTTGATGTCGCGATCGAGCCGACTCAGAGCCGTACTTTTTTCATTTTCTGCTGTTTGAATGGTCGATTCAGCTTTCGCCTGAGCTTCCGCAATCCGAGCATCACGCAACATATCCGCTTGTTGTTTGCGCCCGATCGAATCGAGGTAACGGACATCATCCGAAATGTTTTGTACCTGCAGCGTGTCTAAAACTAAACCCAGTTTTTCCAAATCTTCTTCGGCTTCATCGAGCAAGCTTCTAGCAAATGCGATTTTGTCTTCGTTAATTTGCTCCGGAGTCAGGCTGGCTAGGACACCGCGCAAATTGCCTTCCAGCGTTTCTTTTGCCATCTGCTCAATGGCCTCTCGTGACTTGCCCAGAAGCCGCTCGATCGCGTTGTGAATCGCTGGTTCCTCACCTGCTATTTTGATGTTGGCCACGCCCTCAACGGTCAACGGAATCCCACCTTTGGAGTAGGCATTCGAGACGCGCAGATCAATAATCATGTTGCTCAAATCCATGCGCAAAGCACGTTCTAACAAGGGCACGCGAATGCTGCTGCCACCTTTCACCAGGCGATAGCCTACTTTGCGACCATCCGCCAGTTGGCGCGAACTGCCTGCAAAGATCAGCACTTCATTCGGCTGACAAATGTAATAAAGATTACGAATTACAAATGCACTCGCACCTGCACCCGCACCTAAAATCGCAGCTAGCGCAATGATGGTTTCAAACATAAGCTCACACAGAGAGAAGAAAGAAGGGGAGGGAAAATGGGGGATGGGGGTTAGGGAACAGCCTCGTGCCCCTGATCGACTGCCCATTTTGTGAGTCAAGCATAGCCCAGCGATCGCGGCTTGGTGGCAAACTGCATTGTGCTGTAACAAAAAGCCGAGGGCGGGGGGGAGGGCAGTGGGAAACAGCTGACTGAATCTGACGGCACAATCTGTGGCTGAGAGATCTCCTGTCTTTCTATGTCTTGGGTGTCTCAGGAAAGAGGCTGAGTTCTAGCTATGGTTTGATTTGTGGATTCATTTTTCTCTGTACTGTAGAAGAGTGACTGGAGATTCGGTAATGACTCAGACTAATTGTGTCGGAATGAAGCAATCTGTCGCAATTGGTGATGAAACTTCGATTCAGTAGAGAACCAGTGTTGTTCAATCTGTCATTAGAGGAAGGAAATTGAAATCATGAAATTCACAAAACTGATTGGGCTAGGGTTTTTGTCTTTAAGTTTGAGTGCTCTGCCGCTGGTCAATGCGGCCTCGGCACAGGATACGACTGCACCCGCACCCGGTGGCACCACAACCACAACGGTTGAATCCGATCGCGATTTTGATTGGGGTTGGTTAGGCTTGTTGGGCTTGGCTGGCTTGGCTGGTTTGGCTGGTAAAAAGCGGGATGATGACACGGTGCGGTACCAAGATCCCACTGTGGCTTCCACGACTGCGTCACGCTCCGATCTGCGCTAATCAAAATGGCAGGCATGTGGGTCTGTCGAACTGGATGAAATGTTGGGGCTGGGGAGTTGAAGGCGATCGCGTTCAACTCCTTTTTGCTGCACGGGAGTCCGTACCGGCGCTGACGGCACTCCCACCCTAAGTTCATGCGCAGAGAAAGAAGGATCGTCGATAGTAGAGATATCCCACATTGGCTGGAGTTTTGATGACTTCGACTGCGATCGCTGCACCGATTTTGACCGCTGAAAGTTCTGCTAGCCAGCCTCAATTATGGCTACCTGAGCGCGTCATGTTTACGCCCGCTGCTTTAGCTGAACCCTGGGGGCAGCAGATTTATGCCCGTCTGGAAGGGCTGGGTTTGCCGCTTGAGGAATTGCCGCGCAATCGGTTGACAGGACTCCGGGGCGAAACGGAGCGTGAGACTTATACTGTCGCGAAACGGACGCTGGCGGTGGTGACGGCTCCCCCCAGTCAGTTTAAGTTGAGTCCGATTCCACCGTCTGCGGATTGGCAGTTTCATCTGGCGGAAGGTTGTCCGGCGCATTGTCAGTACTGCTATCTAGCGGGCAGTCTGTTGGGACCACCCGTGATTCGTGTGTACGCGAATTTGCCGCAAATTTTGGCGAATCTGAACCAGTATGAGGCTCCTGATCGGGCGACTTCGTTTGAGGTCAGTTGTTACACGGACCCGTTAGGCATTGAGCATCTGACGGGAGGATTAGCGGCCTGCATCCAGCACTTTGGGATGCGCGAACAGGGCTATTTGCGTTGGGTGTCCAAGTTTGACGCGGTGGAACCGTTGTTGGATCTGCCTCACAATGGCCATACTCGCTGCCGAGTGAGTGTGAATGCGCTGCCGATCGCGACTCGGTTTGAAGGGGGGACGGCATCAGTGCCAGCGCGGTTGCAAGCTTTACGACGGCTGGCGTTACCTCGTGCGGCGGGTGGGGGTGCTTATCCGGTGGGATTGGTGATTGCGCCGATTATGGCGATCGCGGATTGGGAAGCCCATTACACCCAGTTGCTCGATCACATTAGTGAGGCGCTGGATTTTGAATGTGATTTAACTGTGGAGTTGATTTCGCATCGCTTTACTCCCGGTTCTAAAGCGGTTTTGAATACCTGGTATCCCCACAGTAAGCTAGAGATGGACGAAGCTAGCCGCACTGTGAAACGGAATAAGTTTGGTGGCTTGAAGTATGTCTATGGAGCCAACGTGATGCAGCAACTCCGGCAATTCTTTGAACGTGAGATCAGCCGTCGCTTTCCCAAAGCCCAGCTGCTTTATTGGACGTAGGTGGGAGTGAGGCATCTAAAGTCCCCATCTCCACAGCTGGTTGAGCCGTAAGTGATCACTGTTGAGCTACTGATGGCCTGACAAGTCTTGGTCATAGATTGAGTTGGCGACAGCATAACCCAATCTATGAAGGACTTGATGGTTCAAAAATTTTGTCAGTTCATCAGATTCGCCATGATTGATTGGAATAACTGAAGCGCCGCTAGGAGTTATTCCTCGACTTTGGTAAAAGTCCATTCGAGGGTTTTCATTGGTGCGGCTTTTAAGGCGGCAACGAGTGCAGCATTATCCTCAAACTGAAGTTGTTCCAGGCAAGTTGTTTCCACGTTGACAGTGAAGCGATCGTCTTCAAAGCACCAGGGCTCGACGGTGAGGCAACCGTCTTCGAGTTGGCGCAGGTCATACCGCTGACCGTCGATGCCGCTGGTAATTTCTAGCGATCGCCCAGCATCGGGAATCCGTTTGCGGGTCAAAATCAGCGACAATGTATCGCACCACAGCATAAATTGATAGGCGCGTTCGGCCTGATCTTTGCTGATGCCCAGTTCTTTGCGCCACTTTTCCTGATTTTTGACTTGTTCATTCAAAAACTCATCCCATTCTTTCGATTGCCCCCACTGGTCTTGATTCAGGAAGCAGATATGTTTGGAGTTGAGTAAGGTGACCCACCGCCCCCGGTAGTAGGCTTCTTCCAGGTGTTTGCGCAGGGGTTCAATGTCGGAGCTACGACCGAGGGTGAAATCGAGGGGTGCGCCAGCGTCGGTGAGTTCGTTGCCTTCCCATTCTTTTTCCAGGTCGTCGTGGTGAGAGATGGCGGCGATCGTTTCATACAGCCGTTCGGGGGCGTTGGCGCGCTGCCACTGTCCGGCAATTTGAGCGGCGAGGAGGGCATGGGCACGGTGATAAATGATTTCCCAGCCGTTGGATGCAAGATTCACAATCATGGTTTTTTTAGGGGATAAGGTGGGTGATCGGGAGGGATGGGCAACAGTCGGAATGACGAGATGCCAGTGGGAAATGTTTAACTTTCTGCCTGGATGTAGGCGATCGCGAAGGGTAAGAGGGCGGCAGTTGCGGTGGTGATTAGGTCGCGATCGCTCGTTGTCCAATGCCGTGGTTGGTCAAAGACGCAGGGTTGTAACACGCCCCAAAGTTGCCCCTCGTGACACAGATGGGCGTGCACCAGGGCGCGATGTCCGAAGTTTTCCTGCTCAAAGGTGCGATCGAGGATGTCGGGGCTGGTAGTTTCGACATCTTCGACAAAGATGGCGGGGGCGCATTGGAGGGCGGCGGCGAACATGGGATCTGCGTTGGGCAGGTTGGCGGGTTCGGGTTTCCAGTGGTCATCCAGGATGATTGGGATATTGTCGTGGCGACGCCAGCAGTAGGGGACTTTGCCCAGGCGGGTGGCGGGATGACGCAGATAGAGGAAACAGCGATCGCACTGGAGTTGTGCGCCTAGAAAGGCCAAGACAGCGGGAAAAATTACGTCGGCTTGATCGCTTTTGGGCAGGAGAGCTTGCAGTTCTGGGGTGGTCGCGAAGGTGGTCATGAAATGCGTTGATGAGGATTGCTTGCAGGGATAGAGGCTAGGGGTAGCGTGAGTCGCTGGTCAAAACCAGGATTCTGGGCTTGGGGGCAAACCCCCCAAAAATCACCAAAACAGGGGATGGCTGCGTCCCCTGAACCCCCTCCAGAGGGCAACTTTGGGACTTCGCAGTAAGGCTCTGGTTGTGACGTTGTAGGGACAAATCCCGTTAGCCAGATGGAACACCTGTGGGGTGGGCATCTGGCCCGCCCAGAAAGGTCAATGTTGCCCGCACAAACATGAGTCAATTACTTCTTTCTTTTGCCAACAGGAGCAGCGATCGCAGCTTACTGGGTTGTCTTTTCTCAGGAAACCCCCGCTGCTTGGGAGCAGCAGGGGGCACGTCGTTTTGGGTGAGGAGACACTTAACCAGCGGCCAGGGCACCCGCGCCAGCGGCGGCACCGGCGGAAATCAGAGCGGTCAGGAATAACCACCAGGCAGCATTGGCAGCGGCTTTGCGGGTTTCTTCCATTTGCCGTTGGGCTTGGTGTTTGACTTCTTCCAGGCGGCGTTGAGCTTCCATTTGGACGCGTTCTGCTCGTTGCAAAACACTACTGCGAGCGGATTCGATCTGGTCGATGATGCGGTTGGCATCGGCTTCCGAAATATCGCGGCGGGAACTGATAATGGCGACCAGGGTGCCGCGATCGAATTCGCCGAGGCGCGATCGC
>JAIXVO010000481.1 GCA_027482985.1 Cyanobacteriota bacterium | reverse complement strand
GGCATCCGAGAGGCTGGTCAGGGGCAGGGTGCCGTTGATGATGGCGATCGCTTCCCGCAACGTCAAGGCGGCATCCGGTTGGATCGTGTCCTGATTACTGTTCACCGTCAGCCGCAGGGGTTGAGTCGGGGGCACCGGACGGGGCGCAGGCTCATCGGCAAAGGCGAGAGAGGTTGCGCCCACCAGCACGAAAGCGGTGGTCAAAAGAGAGTATTGGTTCATTGCGAGATGCCCTCGGAGTCAGGTTGGGCTGGCAGAGCGGATTGAGGCGAAGTCAGCGAGGGTGTGGGGAGGGTGCTGGTCGGAGCCGCAGGTTGGCTCACGACCGGCTTGATCAACGATTCTTGTTGTTGCGGCGGGGCAATCTTGCGGTCGGGCAGTTTGATGCCAAAGCCGCTAAACAGTTGGTCAAGTTTCAGCGCGATGGTGACGTAGACCCCATCCCGCGTGCGGCTGAGGTCGCGATCGTTGGCACTGCCGAAGTTGTAGCCGAGGGCAACCCGCAGGTTGGGATTGAGGTAATAACCCAGTTCTGCCGCCAGCCCGACTTCATCAAACCCAACCACCGATTGGCTGATCCAGCGCACTTCCGCCGCCGCATCCCAGCGATAGCCGAAGCGGTAGGTGGTGCGGAATTGCCCCAGGGTGATAGCGTTCGTACCCAGCAAATCTCGCGCCAGGTAGGAGGTGGTACTCCGGAGCGCAAACTTGCCATAGAACTCCCAGCGGAAGTTCGGAGCATAAATCGCTTCTACCGCGAACAGGTGGACATTCGAGCCCGTGCCACTGCCGATCAAAATGGTATCGGGTGTGGTGGCTGGATTCTGGCGATATTCGTAGCGCAATAAGGCGTTGAATTTGTCGTCTGCCGGGTTGCGGTAGGCCAGTCCCACCTTCAAGTTGATCGTGTCCGCGAGGCCAGAATC
The DNA here is from genome assembly GCA_027482985.1 of Cyanobacteriota bacterium. Lineage (GTDB taxonomy): Bacteria > Cyanobacteriota > Cyanobacteriia > Leptolyngbyales > Leptolyngbyaceae > JSC-12. The sequence goes on along the minus strand of JAIXVO010000481.1, from coordinate 26,271 downwards.
CACCAACAGTTGATTGGCGAAGTTGCCCTGCTGATAGCGTGCCAAAGCGGTTAAGGAGGGAGACAGTTTACCTGCTGCCGCCGCCGAAATCACCATCGTGTCGCTGTTGTTGTCGCCATCTCGGAACTCAAAACGACCATTGGCTTTGAAGTTGGGATTTTCGGTGTAATCCAGGCCAACGGAATAGCTGGAGTAGTTGCTTAAACCGAGCGCCGCCGCACTTTGACCGACGGCGACGGGTTGGGCGAATTGCTGTCCAGCCGCAGTGTAGGCAAACAGGTCAGCGGCAATCCGCTCGTAGCCCAGATTCATCCGTAACCCAGGGGCAAGCCGAATCCGGTGGTTGAAGCCCATGGCCGATTGACTGGCCCAGCCGTTAATCCCACCCAGGATGGAATAGCGGCTGGTCATGGTGGTGTCTTCCGTCAGTTTGCGATCGCTGATGATGTCGAAACTGGTGAAGGAATTGGTGCCCACCTGACTGGTGTCATCCAAAAACTGTTGCGCCACGCGGACGGTGACATCCGGCGAGACGAGCCAATCGAACCCGACCGTCGTCCGGCTGGGATAGAGCGGATCGGGAGTACGCCCGATGTTGCGTTCATCCTGCACCCGGAAGATCAGGTTATTCAGGATTGGGTAGTTGAGGCGGGAAACAATCTGATCGGTATCCGCCTCTAAGCGACCCGGAAAGATTCGATCCTGGCGCGATCGCCGGACGTAATCTAACCCTAATTCCACTGGCCCGATTTTCTGATTAACTCCCGCCTTAAACGTCGTCAGGCTGTTATCCACCCGCGTCCCCGGAATCGGTTCCCGCGTGGGCGCAAACAAATCCCCAAAGCCCACGGTCGAAACTGCCGAAAGTCCACGCACCGCTGGCGCAATCCCAAAGTTGACTTCGCGATCGAACTGCACCGTGGCCTGAGTCGTGGGGGTGACCCGTGCCGTCACTTCCGCCCCATACCGAGTTTGACCGGGAGTAAAGCTAGTGGTGGCATTGTTGGTAAAACCTGCTTCCACGGAGCGGTAATAGCCGCGTCCCAGCACACCGGGGGTAATCGTCCCGACCACTTCAAAGCGGTAAGCATTGCCGCCGATGTCGCCCCGGAACACGGAGTCAAAATCGGAACGTGCCACTTCGGCAATCAACTGGGCATCTTGACCCAGCGCCACCATCAGGTCGCCACCGTAGACTTCCAGACGTTGATCGCCCTGGTCTTCCCGCAAGTAGGTAAAGCCCGCCCAGATTTCCCGCCCTAATTCTCGCGAGAAATTATATTGGGCGCGACCCGCATAGAGTTTGCCGCCATCCTCCAGACTGTCGTACTGGTAGGTGGCCACAATTTGCCGCCGCAGGGTGCGACCGTAGGGGTCAAATTCCAGCGCATTGATGTTGCGGCGGAATAAGATTGCCCCGCGATCGTAGTCAATTTCGTAGTCCAGCCCCCGATACAGGGCTTTCCGTTCGACGACGGTACCGGGACGCAGTAATTCTTCCGTCTCCAGGAAAAGGTTTTCACTCCCGGCAATCACCAACCGGCGCGACAGGATGTAGTACCCGCTGGTGCCATTCGGGGCGATCGTGTCCCGTTGAAACCCGCTGATGTTGTTGGCATAGGCCATCGTAATTTGCAGGTCGCCCAGGTTGTAATTGGCTTTGAAGCCGTGTAACTGGCGCGTGGTGGCGGTATAGAACTGGGAGGCGCGGGCGAATTCGTTGGTGGTATAGTCGCCCCACATGGCGTAATCGGTGCCTGCGCCCACCACGGGCGAGGTGCGTTCAAATTTGAAGTAAACGCTATCAATGGAGGGAGTCAGGTAGTCCACCGTGGAACTATCCCCATACACGGGGTAAACCTGATCGCAAAATTGTGCATCCCGGAATAACCGATTGTCGCGGCTACAGTCCTGGTTCAGCGGGCGCTGGTTATTAAATGCCCCGGTAAACAACCATTCCCCAATGCGACCTTGGGCAAAAGCGGCAGTGCTGAAGTCCACCCGATAGCCCTGATCCAGCAAGCTGGGACGGAGGAAGTCGGCGTAACTGTTGTAAAAATCGAGTCCCGCCTGCCCAAAGCGGAGATTCACCTGACCCGACACGATGAACGGTCGCAGATTGGTGAGAAATTCTGCCTGGGTATAAGCTTCCAGCGTCTTGTCGGAGGGACTGGGGGTGACGAAGGAGGGCTGGTTACTGGGCGGATAGGGCAGGTTGGTGGCGGGTGGCACCGGATTGATCGATGGGGGCGGCGACAGGGTGGGACGCTTCCGTTCTTCCGGGGTCACCAAGTCTTGCCGATCGACCGCCGCCCGAATCCGGATGGTCTGAGGATCGAGGCTGGATTGCAGTTGAGCGCGGAATTTGCCGTTTCTGGCCAGCACCTGGAATCCCGTCCGATCTTTGTCGTAGTCGGCTCCCACGAACTTCCCGGCACTGGTGGTGAGGGTGACGATCGCATCCCGCGCGATCGCCTGGCCGTCGGTGTCCACAATTTGCCCTTCGACCGTCAGCGCCGATCGCCCATCGGCGGGAATCCGCGACTCTTTCATGGGCAAAAATTCGATCTTGGCGGCGGTTTCCTTCACCGTTAGCGTCACGCTGGTCGGAGTGCCGCCTGCTGCCTGCACGGTCACCACGTTTTCCCCCGGCTTCAGCGGAATTTGATACCAGACTTGCCGGGTGCGATTGGTGGTTGTGTCTTCCTGCCGCTGGGTCGCGACATTGGCTGGTAAGGGTTGCCCATTCACCGTCACCTGAAGTGTTAATCCGGTGGTTGCCTCCACCACCAAATCGGTCATCGGTTTACCCGTCACCGAAGTCGCGGGACTGAGAATCTGCACTGACTCGCCCGTGGCCTGGGCCGTCATTGGGGTCGGAGCCGGAGCGTCAGCAGGAGACGGCGTAACGGCTGGGGGCTGCGTGACTTCAGCCGTCGTTTCTGGTGGGGTGGGCAGTTCGGTGGCAGTCGCCGCGATCGCCAAACCACTGAGTAACGTCGTCAGGATACTCAACTGTGCAATGAGATAGGTTCGCATTAGCGCTGCCCCTCCCGAAAACTAGGTGTGACTGCAAAATTCATCCGCGCCATGCCCCCTGGAGCCAATTTCACCAAGCGGGACGGGGCATTGGCTTCAATCCGGTAGAGGTTGGGCGCGATCGTATAACCCGGCAAACTGGTCAGATCCAGCGTGCCAGTCCGATGTCCGGCGATCGCATAGGGCAAGGAGAACAACCCATTGGCATCGGTGGTGACGCGGTTACCATCGTCCATAAAGACCACGGCATTGGGCATCCCTGGTTCACCTGGTTGCTGCTCACCGTCAAAATTCTTATCGACAAAGACGCGGCCAATAATCGTGCCGCAATCCGACAAGATGCCTGGTCGAATCCGCAACAGGTGGGTCGCCTGATTACTGCGCACTTCGCCACCCCCCGGATTCCGGGCACTCGCCACAGCTAAGTTCCGACCAGACCCCCTAACGGCATCGGGTGTCAGTAATGCCCCATAAACAATCGTCAAGGTCTGTTGGGGAGCCAGATTAGGATAGGTGAAGGTGACCACCTGACCATTCACCGTGACGCTGGAAAGCGGGACTGGCGTACCGGGGCCACCTGCCGTACTGAGGGAGGCTTTCGCGGAATTCTCGACGAACCGCAAGCCCAGCGGCAGAGTGTCCGTCACCACTAAATTTGTGAGCGTACTGCTTCCGGAGTTTTTGACTAAGAGCCTGTATATTACTGTGTCTCCCGGCTCAGCTGCGCCGCGATCGCCCACCTTAATAATTTCCAGGCGTTCCGCCACCAGCGGGACGGTCACCGTATTGGAACGGCTAGTCGTAAACGGTCCACCGGGAGTGCCCCGGAAGTTGGCCGTTGCAGTATTGGGAATGATGGTTTGGGCGTAGGCAGCCAGCCCGTGGAAACACAAGCCACCTGCAGCTAGCGTCATCAACGCCCGCCGCCATGGCTTGAGTCCCAACGATTTTGTTGGAGAACTCATCCAAATACTCAGAATTATTCAAGGGTCTACAGTGAGGAGCTTCACAATCGCGAGACCAGCAAGAAATTCAAACCCGACATCGAACCGATGCCAGATCTTTAATCAGGTGTGAGTGTGTGTGTGATCGAGGAAAAACAACCCATTGCAAGACAAAATCACGGCTTCAAACTTGCAATGCAACACGGCTAAAAACATCGACGAAATCCGTAGTTCTACGGTGTCGATCAATCCAACTATTTGAGCTTTGAACTGCTTATTATCATACCGTTAACGAATGATTTGATACACCAGTTAGACGCTAACGTACCGTCTCGACTGCGACACCGTCAAGCAAATCCCTGACAGAAAATCTTTTTGTCCTCCTATTGAGGCGAGATCGCAGCTTTTAGGGTATAACAGAAATCCGCAATTTCACGTAAGCCCTTGTCCGGAGTCGTTTCGCCTAAGCGCTTCACAAAGGCACTGCCGACGATCGCCGCATCTGCGCCCCATTCCATCACCTGCCGCGCCTGTTCCGGTTGCGAAATCCCGAAGCCCACGCCAATCGGTTTATCAGTCAGCCCCCGGAGTTGCAGGAGCAGGTCTTTCACCCGCGTCTCCATTTGCGTCCGGATCCCCGTTACGCCCGTCGTACTGACGAGGTAAATAAAGCCTTGAGATTGTTGGGCGATCGCGGCAATCCGTTCCACAGGAGTGGTGGGTGCCACTAGAAGGATCACTTCCACGCCAAATTGCTGCGCGGGTTTGATCAAAATTTCCGCTTCTTCCAGAGGCAAATCTGGCACCACTAAGCCCTTCACCCCAGCCGCTGCCACATCCCGCAAAAACGACTCAATCCCCCGATTCAGGATGGGGTTGTAGTAAGTAAAAAGAATAATCGGCGATCGCAATTCTGGACTGATACGACTCACCATCGCCAGCACATCATCCAGGCGGGTGCCCCGTTGCAATGCCCGCGTCGCTGCGGCTTGAATCACTGGCCCATCCGCCAGCGGATCGGAATAGGGCACCCCTAACTCGATCAAATCAGCACCCTGCTGATCCAGCACTTTTAACGCTTTTTCCGTCGTCGCTAAATCTGGATCACCAGCCGTAATAAAAGGAATCAAAGCACAGCGAGCATGGCTCCGCAGCTGCTCAAAACGTTCAGAAACAGAGGTCATTGGACTTACAGAAAACTGTGAATACGGGGTATACCCACTCCTTTCATACCATTCTTTCGCCCCCACCCCTGCTGGCAGCGCCGGATCACCAGCCAGGGATCTAATCTGAAGACGATGTGGAGGCTTGCTCCGCTTCAATTTCAGCTTGCAGCGCCGCCAATTCCTCGGGTGTCATGGCATCCAAGCGCTTTTGTAACATCGCCTCTTCGTAGTCCTGCCGCTGTTGATGGTAGGTCATGGAACCTGTCACCGCGCGGAGCACGTAGGTTGCCAACCAACCAATCAAGCCCGCCACTAGGAGTGCTTGCGTCCAAATCCCAGCATTCGTCGCCTCCAGGCCAGCAAACTGAAACAGCAGGTAAATCAGCCCACCTGCTGCCAACACGCCAATGCCAATCCCGATCGCGTCAATTCGTCGCATTAACTGGGGATCTCACGACGTTGGGGGCGAAAATTCAAGAAGGGGGACAGGAGTAATAGTCCGGGGAAAAAGAAAAAGACCAGGAAGTACATGAATCCCCGTTCAAAGGAGCTTGCCACGTACCAGCGGGTATTCAAATAGAAGTACAGAACCGCAGGTACCACGACCAAGAACGCGCCTGCCAGTGCCAAGTATAAAAGGGCAATTACCATGGTTTTACCGCATCGCTAGCTGGACAAACACTCCACAATCACGGAGCGATGCTGCTTATTTTACCGTTCCCCTGGCTCCACACGCGAGGGTTGTGATAGTGATTCTTCGGCGATCGCTATAAATTTGCCTAAATCTTCCCAATTTAGTTGCCAGTGTCAGCTCCGGTGGTAGGATGTTACTTCGAGTAGCGACCATCGGTGCATGGGGGCATGGCGGAATGGTAGACGCTACGGACTTAGACAACTGAGCCTTAGTGAAGAAACTCGCTAAGTGACGGCTCTCAAATTCAGGGAAACCTAAGTCAACCCCTGCGTTGATATGGCAATCCTGAGCCAAGCCACAACTCCCCCCGCAGGCATTGCAAACCATTTGCGCCTGCCCTTGACTCAGCCCTTTCTGGAGTAATTGAACTCGGAAACCTGGTCATTAATTGTTGTGGAAGGTGCAGAGACTCGACGGGAGCTACCCTACCGCTTGCTTCACAGCGTGATCCCAGGCGCGGGTAAAGGGAGAGTCCAATTCTCAAAGCCTACGGGCAACAGCGAAAGCTGTGGGAGGATGAAAATCCGTTGACCGCAAGGTCGTGAGGGTTCAAGTCCCTCTGCCCCCATCTCATAACGATGCTTAACTTTGCATCAAAGCAATTCGCCATCCAGATGAATCTTGGGTGGCGAATTGCTTTTAAGTACCCAGAAATCTGTGTGTTTTTTGTTACACTCGTAGGCGAGTTAGTTGCGCCCACTGATTTCTGTCGCTTAGAGTTTGCGTTTCTCGTTGTAAATTCAGCTTAAGAGCGATTTAATCTTTTTAACGTTTTTCTCGATTAGCATATAACTTTCCTGGGATACCACAAGATAGTGATTTGCATCACGGGGGCATTACCCCACAATCACTCAGTTTCCTTAGGTTTATCACTGAACTTTTGTGAGACATTCCTTATGATGATGAATCAATAGCTCAATTCCGCAGCGTCGCGGTGGCATTTGTAGGCCAGGCAGAGAAGTCAGCCCTCTAGGCGGCAGATCGTCACACTGGCGGGGTCGTACGTTCACACATTCCGAGTGGTTATGATGATCGGGGAGCCTATCCAAAATTCTTCGCAGAATGAATCTTCCTATCGCAGTGCTCGACAGGGACGGAACATTCAGCAAGCGCAGGACTGTATCTACGAGTTTTTGTTAGACATTGTGCGCAAGTGGCCACCAGAAGAAGTGCTGCTGGAGTTTAAGCGCCTATTTATTTACCATGTTGATTCCATTAGCTCTGGGGCCATGCAGGCGGTCTATGAAATCGTCTTTGCCAATAACCAGGAAGAATTTCAGCATACTTTGAAGCGCTGCTGCTACATTTTGGTGAATAACTGGGATGCCAGCCGGAACTTTAAACCGATTCAAGATTTGGTGCAAATTTTTGCTGACCCATCCTTTAATCGCTACACGGCCTCTCCCACGCTGAAGCGACTGCGGATCTGGATCAATGAATTTGTGCAAAGTAAAGACTTTGAAGAACTCAAACTCTTTACCTCTCGCTACGAAGATCGCATTGTTGGCCCCTGGACTTCTCGCTACACCTCCTATTTGCTGGTGCCCCAATATATCGATCTAAAAAATCCCCTAGAACAACGGGAGGCCGCCAGAGCCTTATCGAAACAGCTGAAAGATCGGTTCAAATTTGATCTGGCGATGTATGTTGCCAAGTCGCAGATCCCGGCCGCCAGCGATCGCGCCCCCAAAAATCCGACGGCTCTGGGCGATGAAGCCCTGCGCTTAATCAAAATGATTGTGGCTCGCCGGGGGCAGTTCAGCTATGTCAATCTAGCCAGTATTTTTTTACAACAAATTGAAGCCCTCAAGTATCGAGAATTCAAGCAAAGCTTGCAACGTTACCTAATTTTTTCAGTCGAAAATCATAGTTTCGCTGACACGTTTAAAATCAAGATTAAAGAAAAGCTAGATGCGCTTTATCCCAGTCATGGTGAGGAAACGATCAGTGATGCCCTGATCCTGCGCACCTGTAATCGTGTGATTGACCTGTTAACCACGGAAAATCAGAACGATCCTGCGCCCCTCTTTATTCAACTCTTAAGCCAGGGTAGCCCCATCACGCTGGTCATTATTCTGCTCAAAATCATTTTGATTTCGCGCTACTCCCGCACCCATTTAGAAGCTCGAATTGCAGGCTTAATTAAGCACTATCAAAACTATCCCGAAGACGATTGCGATTGGGTCGTCAACTTCCTGGAAATCTTTAATGTGACCTTTGCGATTTACGCCGAAAACGTCCAATATAACTTGGTCAAAATGGATCAAGATCCGTCGCAGGATGCTGCCCTCTTTGATCCAGATACCTACCGCATCTTCTCTCAACTCCGCCGCGACGAAAAGCTGGAACTCTTCCCCGGCTTACTGGCCCAGGATGATTTTCCCCTGACAGATGAAGCATAGCGATCGCACTTCATCAAGGTGATCGGCGCGTCAAACTAATGTGCTGGTCCAGCCACGCCATCCCCGCACCGATCGCTTCCGCCAACACGCTCACCAACCGATAACAGGCGACGACAGCCAGGAGGATGGCAGGCGAATAGAGCCACCCCAGGAGGGCGATCGCTGTGGCTTCAAACACCCCCAACCCACCCGGCGCACCCGGCACCACTAAGCCCAGCAACCACGCCAGACTAAAACCACTCAGCAAAATCGGAATTTGGCCCCCAGCGAAGGGATGAATGGCCCAGAAAGCCAGCAGAAAGCCGACGCCGCGCAGCAGCAAAAAGACGAGATTCCCCAATAACGCGACTAGTGGGTAGTGGGTCAGTTGCGACGGTGGGCTGCTGTCCTGGGTTGGCACCGCCTGTTGTTTCGTTTTAGCGAACCGTTGCAGGAGCGGATTCAACACGCGGGGATGAATCACGCCCAGGGTGGTCATTAACCCTGCCGCCAATACCAACCAGACCCAATTACCCTGCTGCCGCGCGATCGCGGGGCCACTCAGCAGCGCCACCAGCAACGCCGAGGCTGCCATCAGCAAGGGTTCCAATAAGACACTCACGGTTGCCGTTGCCAGGGTTGCCCCGGCTTGCGTCGCCGCTGATACGCGCCCATAGTAATGCCAAATATTTCCCGGCAAATATTTCGCCAGATTCGTTTGCAGGTACGCCTGGATCAAGCCTGCTATAGGCACCTTTTGCTGCAAGTCGCGCCGCAGGATGCCAGTCCAGACCCAGCCCGCGCAAATATGGGCCGCTAAGGTCACGCCTAGCGCGATCGCCAAACACGCCCAGCCAGCGGCATCAATCCGAATGGCAGACACGTCCTGCCAGTAGCGGCGCAAGACTTGCACCAGAAAAAATAAGACTGCGCCCAGAATCACCCAGCGCAACCAGGGTTTGAGCCGCGCCAAAATCGACTTCATGCGGTGGCAATTCCCCGAACAGCATCTTCTAGCGAACCATACTTTTCACCGCGATCGCCAAAATCGCACTGCGGTCAGATTAAGCACCCGTCCCCAACATCGCTGGGACATCAATTTCTTTAATGCAGGTGGCTCTAGACAGGCTCAACACACAATCAATAATTCGTAGCAAATCCTCAAGCGGCATGGCCTGACCGCCCAATAGTCCATCCGCTGCCAGATCCGCCAGAACTTCCGGCGTACCAACATTGCCAGGATTGATCACCGTCACGCCAATTTGCTGCGATCGCAATTCTTCCCGCAAAGCATGCACCACACCCCGCAGCCCAAACTTCGAGGCCGTATTCGCCACCTCCCGCCCCGGAAAGTTATCGCGCCCCGATAGCGCCCCCATGAACACAATTTTGGGATTCTCGGAACGATGTAAGGCAGGCAAAAGTGCCTTGACTAAGCGAATGGGAGCCAACAAGTTGACGGTAATCACCCGCTCAATGTCCGCATCCGTACAGGTCGCGAACTGATATTGCGGGGTGAAGGCATCCGTTTCCCAGGTGCCACCCATATATAGCAAGGCATCCAGCGGATCTTGCGCGATCGCCGCCGCCACCTGCTCCACGCCAGCCAGAGTCGCCAAATCCGCTGCCAACCATTCTCCCGCCAGCGCCGGGGTGCGCGACACCGCTAACAGCCGTTGGGTCTGCGGTGCTAAATGTTCGGCCACAGCTAACCCAATGCCACGACTGGCTCCCGCCACCAGAATAGTTTGGAACATGGATATCCCCTTTAAACCTTCAAAGGGAAACCAAGACGGGTTCCCCTTCAAGTTTTCATGTTAAAAGAGCCTTCCCAGCTTCAGGTTTCAGGGGTTTAGCCCAACCGCTGGTAAAGCTGTTGTGAGTCAAGTTGCGGGCAAAACCCTAGATCAACTTGATGGCTTTGAATCCAAAATACAGACCCATTGCGGTTGCAAAGGCTCCACCTAAAATCACCACGTAAGCGACTGCGCCACCCATCGGGATCGATCTCCTTCATAGAACTAACAAAACTATACCGAAGAATTGCCCCGCTTCGTACAGTAGAATCAGCCAACAGCCGCTTTCTTCACCCGTTGTTTGAGTTATCGTTCTATGCCGTCCGTCATTCCCGTTTCGCTGCCGCAAAATTCCTACACGGTGGCGATCGCGTCCAATAGCCTGGAAACCCTGGGGGCACAACTCCAACCGCTGAACCTGGGTCAAAAAGTCTTACTTGTCTCCAATCCAGAGATTTCCCGGCATTATGGGGACACCGCGATCGCTTCGCTGGAGGGAGCTGGTTTTGATGTTGCTACTTGCATTTTGCCTGCCGGAGAAGAACATAAAACCCCCGCGACCCTGCAAACCATTTATGACGCGGCGCTTGATCATCGGATTGAGCGATCGTCCACTTTCATTGCCCTGGGCGGTGGCGTGATTGGCGATATGACAGGTTTTGCGGCGGCGACCTGGCTGCGGGGCGTGAATGTGGTGCAGGTGCCGACCTCCTTACTGGCGATGGTGGATGCGGCGATCGGCGGTAAAACGGGAGTCAATCATCCCCGTGGTAAAAACCTGATTGGGGCGTTTCATCAGCCTCGGTTAGTCTTGATTGATCCGCAAGTGCTGCAAACCTTGCCCGACCGAGAATTTCGAGCCGCGATCGCGGAAGTCATCAAATATGGCGTGATTTGGGATGCCGACCTTTTTGCCCAACTGGAGCAAGCTTCCCGCTTAGATCAATATAGTGCCCTGAGTCCTGATCTGATTCATCTGATTCTCACCCGCTCCTGTCAGGCCAAAGCCCATGTGGTCAGTCAAGACGAAAAAGAAGCCGGACTGCGGGCAATTTTGAACTACGGCCACACGATTGGGCATGCCGTTGAAAGTCTGACTGGCTATAAGGCCGTAAATCATGGTGAAGCTGTTGCCATTGGCATGGTTGCCGCCGGACAACTCGCGGTCGCCTTGGACCTGTGGGATCAGACCAGTTGCGATCGCCAATCGGCTTTGATTCAAAAGGCGGGTTTACCAACGCAAATTCCGGCCACCGTGAATCTGGATGAGATTGTGGTGTCGCTTCAGAGCGATAAAAAAGTCGCAGCGGGACGAGTCAAGTTTGTGTTGCCGACGCAAATTGGGGCAGCGATCGTCACCGACCAAGTGCCAGCCGCCACCATTCAGCAAGTCTTACATGCCTGCCAAGCCAATTGAGTTGGAACTGGCGCGATCGCGGAGTAGCCGGCAACCTTCCGGCTAGTGGACTGGTAACACCGTCGGCAGTTCGATCGCAAAACAGGTTTGCCCTTGTTCGCTGGCCGCCGAAATGCGACCGCCAATTTGAGGTGCTAATTTCTTCACCAGTGCTAACCCCAGCCCAGTGCCGCTGTGCCGATGCGGGTCATGGCTGGGAATCCGATAAAACTTGTCAAAGATCTGCTCCAGTTGCGGCGGCGGAATTTCAACCCCAGAATTGGTCACGGCGATGCGAATCACACTGGGCGCGATTCCAGGCAAAGAGGGGGGAGTTGAGGTCAGAGAGCTATTCTCCTCTACTCTCAACGCCTTTACCGAGAGTTGGATTAATTCTCCTGTTGGTGTGTATTTAGCCGCATTAGTAAGAAACTCCACCAAAATTCGTTCTAAACTTTGCGGATCGGACTGAACCTTTGGCAGTTCTGGGGGAATATCCACTGCCAGCAATTGTCCTTGCTGCTCAATTTGTTCCTGAAATGGACGCAGAATGCGATGCAGGTAGGCTGATAGCTCGATCGCCTGCACTGACAAAGAGTGCGTTCCGGCTTCGAGTTGCTGTAAATCTAACAAGTCTGTAATCAGGCCAATTTCGCGATTACACTCATCATTCAAAATTTTCAAGTAATGAGCAATTTTGTTGGAACTTAACGAGGGCTTGCTCGGATCAGGCAGTAACCCTTCGCGTCCTAGGGCTAAAGTCAGCATTTGAATCGCCATCTTAATCGTCGAGATGGGTGTCCGCAATTCGTGGGAAACCGTACTCAGAAACGTATCTTTCAGTTGGTTAATCTGCTCTAAACTTTCCACCTGAGTTTGAGCTGTCTGATACAGTCGAGCTTGGCGAATGGCGATCGCGCACTGATTAGTCACTTGCTGCACAAGACGTACCTCTAACTCACTAAATACTTGATTGACTGGACGCAATAACCAGAGGTCGCCTAAAACACCTCGGTTGTCAAAAATGGGGCAGGCTAAGATCGTATGCCCTGAACCTAGCTGGGCAGCAGTTTGATCTGCGAGGCAAAATTGCACGGGCTGACACTGTAACAGCTGACCGTACACATCTGGATACTCGGCGTTCAGGTCGATCACAGTGCCTTGGGCGGAGGGCATGCCAGTTGTATAGTCATGGGCGATCGTGCAAGTTTGCGACGCGAGGTCATAAATTCCAGTCTCGCAATATTCCAACTGCAACAAGGTCGCTAATTCTTCCACAATGGTTTTCAAAATTTGGGTCTCGTCCAGAGAATCCCGAACTTTGTCAGTGACCCGCTTCAACATCGACTCATTCGCCAACGCCTGCCGTAATTGCTGCGTAGAGCGGTTAGCGACATGCGTTAAAGTTACTTGAGCTTGTTGTAGCTGGCGATAAGCCTCTGACTGCACCAGCGCGACTTGCAATTGTGCGATTCCCGCCTGCATGAAGCTCACTGCTTCCGGGTTCCAGGGGGTTGAGCGATACTGCATGACACTCACATAACCCCACAGCCCCTCCACTTGCAGCGGCAAAAATAACCAAAAGGCTGGGCAGGTACCGACACGATTCGGATAACTCTCATCCGGTAGCAGGGGGGTGCTGGTTTGGATGATCTCTAACCGTTTCAGCTGCGCTGACTGAGGTAGTTCTGTGTCCAGGGTGTCAATCGGTTGGACGCTAATGCTAGCACCTTGATGCCGGGATGCTGCCAATTGCCGCCACACCCCCAGTTGCGGCAAGTACCGCACAATCATCACTGCATCGGCTAATAGGAGCTCGCCCAAGACTTGGGCGATCGTGGGCATGAGGTCGACTCCGATCAACTGACCACTAAGTCGATAGGCGATCGCGCCCCTCAACTGCTCTGGTGTCAGTTGTGGGGCGGCAGTGGGTGGTGTCAGGATGATTGAGTTAGCCGACACTTCCCGCCAAGGCGATCGCTCCGGAGCAGGGTGCGGCTCAGCCATCAGTTCCAGGTGATGCGCCAAATGTCCCACCACAAGTGGATGAATCTGTGTCACAGTCATCTCTGCGGCAACAATGGGGGGCGGCACAATAGGGTCAGGACTCATAGCATCTGCAATCAGGACAGGAAGGCATTTGCCCCAGTCTGCTTAGCCACCACACTAGTCATACTCAGAGCCTGAGTAGGCGCTAACTGGGTGAAGACCGATCCGGCGCAAGTAACCTCTGTTGTCACTATTCCATAACAGGTCAAGCCCGGAATCGGAGCAATCACGGAATCTCAAATGATCCGCAGGTGTCCGTCAGGAGACTATCGTCACTCAACGTCAAGACTCCGAGTCCCACCTATTCCTCAACTTGATAGCCCAGATCAGCCAGATTACTGCGAGATTGCCGCCACTTTGGTTGCACTTTGACAAACAATTCTAGATAAACCTTACCTGCAATTAGTTTTTGAATTTGCTCCCGCGCCGCTGTCCCGATCGCCTTCAGCATACTGCCGCCCTTGCCAATCAAAATCCCTTTCTGGGAATCGCGCTCCACCTGGATCGTTGCCAGCACGCGGGTAATGGTCGGTTCCTCCACCACTCGATCAATCACAATGGCAGTCGAGTGCGGCACTTCTTCGCGGGTCATCAGTAACACCTGTTCGCGAATTAACTCGCCCATAATGAAGCGTTCCGGCTGATCCGTGACTAAATCAGGCGGGTAGTAATAAGGACCAGGGTCTAAGGGACTGATCAGCTGCGCCATCAACGGCTCTAACCCCTCGCCAGTGATGGCAGAGAACTTGACCCACGGCCAGCCATACTCCTGCGCTAAGGCTTCATAGCTCTGATCCAATAACGCAGGTTCGGCTTCCTGCTGATCGGCCTTATTTAGCCCCAAGACAACGGGCACCTGACTCTGATTGGCTAACTCGGCAATAAAGCGATCGCCCCGCCCCGCCGCCACCGTACTATCCACCACAACCAACAAGACATCTACTGCGTGCATGACATTTTGGGCATTTTTCACCAACACCTCCCCTAATTGATGTTGCGGCTTATGAATACCGGGGGTATCGACCAAAATAATTTGCGCCGTTGGGGTCGTGAGAATGCCCCGCAGTCGGTTGCGAGTCGTTTGGGCAATGGGTGAGGTGATCGCAATTTTTTGCCCCACCAGTTGATTCATCAACGTGGACTTGCCGACATTGGGGCGGCCCACAATCCCGACAAATCCAGATTTGAATCCGGGGGGAGCCGTCGGGATCAGCGGGTAGTCCAGCGCGATCGCCGGGAGATCAGCAGATTCATCCATGTTGGCAGCTCATGCAAAAGACTGAGAGAGAGAACCGTAACAGCACTGAAAACCTTTAATCCTGTTTAAGCTTTTTTGGTCACAGAACCCGTTAGAGTCAAAGTCAGATCTTAATCTGCTGGCTGGCCCTTGTCATCTGTCGGATGTGGTGGGCGACACGGGGATAACCAGTTTGGGTGATTGGGCGAGGCATCACAGTTTCAATCATCCGCTTTTGCCATGACAACTGATAGCGCAATGGGGAGCACTTGCAACTTATGGGTCAACAAAAACGGATTGGTATTTTAACCAGTGGCGGGGATTGCGCGGGTCTGAATGCCGCCATCCGAGCCGTCGTTCATGCCGCTGCCGACTCCTATGGGTGGGAAGTCTTCGGCATTCGGCAAGCCACCCATGGGTTAATGGTGCGTCCCCCAGAGGCATTACACCTGACTCCCGAAAAAATTGATCCCTACTTAACCACAGGGGGCACGATGCTGGGCACGACCAATAAAGGCAATCCGTTTGCATTTCCGATGCCAGACGGCTCCCTCTGCGATCGCTCCCAAGAAATCATTGAAGGATATCACTTACTGGGGTTAGAGGCCCTGATTGGCATTGGTGGAGATGGCAGTCTCGCGATTTTGCGGCGGTTAGCGCAGCAAGGTGGACTCAATCTCGTGGGCATTCCCAAGACCATTGATAATGATGTCAGTGTGACGGAATGTTCGATTGGGTTTGATACTGCCGTCAGTGTGGCCACAGAAGCGGTCGATCGCCTGCAATTCACAGCTGCCAGCCACAGCCGGGTGATGGTATTAGAAGTCATGGGGCGAGATGCCGGACATATCGCCATGTGCGCCGGGATTGCGGGTGGGGCTGACATTATTTTGATCCCAGAAATTCCCTATACCCTGGATGGCATTTGCGAACATATTAAACGGCGGCAACAACAGGGCAAGAATTATTGCCTGATTGTCGTGGCGGAAGCGGTCCGCACTGAGGCTGGCGATCGCTGTACAGTGAAGGACTCCGAAGGCTGTCGTCTGGGCGGCATTGGTGATTACTTGGCAGAAGCGATTTGTGTGCGCAGTGGAGCCGAAACCCGCGTCACCGTTTTAGGACACACGCAGCGTGGCGGCATTCCGTCCCATCTGGATCGCTTGATTGCCACCTGTTTCGGTGCTGCGGCGGTAGAACTGATTGCCAAGGACAAATACGATCATGTCGTGACCTGGCAACAGCGATCGGTCGTCGCTGTCCCGATCGAACAAGCCATCGCCAACTACTCGACCGTGAATCCGCAAGGGACATTAGCAACCACAGCTCGACGAATGGGCATTTTCCTGGGCAGTTGAGGGCAGTCAAACTCCGTACTAGCACTTAGACGAATTTGAGATCTACCCTTAGAGGGATGCCCTCAACAACTTAAACAACACTGGAAAAATACGTATTTTTTTGAAAAGATAATTACTTGAGGCACATTTAGGATTACAAGATACGGAGGCTTTATTGCAATGACAAAGCCTCTTCTGCTAGTTTCATCGCACTTTCGAGTGAATTCGGTAGAGTTACAACAATCAGTGCAATTTATTTGACATTTGTGGGTGTAACCACGTAGATTTGATCTATTCGTTCCCTAGATTGGATGACATGCGTTAGATCCTAAATTGGATCACATTCCTTAAATCCTTATATTGACCACAGATTTCAATGGCAAACTGAAAGGCGCTTGGCAAAAGATGTTCGCTATGTGTACATAGTCTTGTCGTGAGCAGCAAGACTTGACGATGGTTGCTGAGATTTTATTAAAGGGAAAGGTCAGGGTTCGCTTATGTTGTTAATCCGTGATGTTGTACGAGAGGCGTTTGCAGTTGGGTATTTGACAGTTGAGGCAGAAGAGCAACTCCGCCAACTCCTACGCACTAAATATGATGCGAAAGATTTCAGAGCGTTTATGAATCTCCAACATGCAGTAGCATCGGGGATTGTGCGGCAAGAATCCCGTGAGCGGGCGCGATCTGAATCGGCACAGACTACCGTCACCGCCTCCCCCCCTTTGCAACAGCCTCTTGAGGGAGTGATTGACGGGGTTTCCCGAATAATTCCATCTAGGGCACAAACCGCATGCGGGTACCCATTGTGATGGACTTGGTCGTATCTGAAAATCTAATTTTTCCCAGCCAAGGCAAAAAGTGTGGTTGCAATGAACCACGCTTTCTGCCTTGGTTAGACCATGAGGCATTGAGGTAAATTGTCAAGTCGGAACGTTGAAACCGGAGGAAAAGTGAGTAACTCATCCTAGGTCTCAGCGTTCTACCACCCGTGCTGTTACCGTGTGAAGTCTAAAGCGCGATCGCGGCGGCAGTGCTGCGGGTTCCCTTCTTCGTGTTGGCTGGTGCGACGGGTTCTTCCGCTGTTTGCATCAGGAACACCAATAAAGGGTTGCTCTGGAATTCTCGCCGGACAGTTTTCACCAATTCGCGTTCGATCTGGGTTTGCAGTCCCGTCCAGTCTACTTCCAGCCGGTTGTTCCCAAAGGACCGAGCAAAATCCTTCCAGCGATCGCGCAATACGACATCAATACACTCCCGCAATTTGGTTTGCAGTTGGGTTTTGCTGACGGACGTGACCACCCCACGTAAGTGGATTTCGGGTTGCGCCAGGAGTTGACCCTGCCAATCGATCACCGCTGCGACTGTGACTACGCCATCCCCGGCCAATTGCTGCCGTTCCTTCAACACTTGAGCGTTGACCACGCCCGATCTCGATGCATCCACCAATTCGATCCCCGATGGCACCTTGCCCCCAATCCGAATGCTATTGGCGGTCAACTCCACCACATCGCCATTATCGATGATCACCATATTCGCAGCGGGAATCCCAACGCTCTGAGCGGTCTGGCTGTGCTTCACCAGCATCCGGTGTTCACCGTGAACGGGTAAGAAAAACTTGGGCCGCGTTAAACCCAACATCAGTTTTTGGTCTTCCTGGCAACCGTGCCCAGAGACGTGAATGCCTTGTTCCCGACCATAAATGACTTTCGCCCCTTTGATCATCAACTTATCGATCGTGTTGACGACGGAGATCGTGTTGCCGGGAATGGGGTTTGCGGAGAACACTACTGTATCACCCGCCCGAATCTTGACCTGGCGATGTTCATTATTGGCAATCCGGGTGAGGGCGGAGAGCGGTTCACCTTGGGAGCCTGTGGTCAGAATCAGCACGTGTTCATCGGGCAATTTGTGAATCACATTCAAGGGCTGCAACAGATCGTCTTCACACTTGATGTAACCGAGTTTGCGGGCGTGGGCAATCACATTTAACATCGATCGCCCTAAGACCGACACCACCCGCCCATGCTTTTTCGCCAATTCCAGCACCATGTTGATGCGGTGGACGGAAGAGGCAAAGGTGGTGACGAGCAATCGGCCCTGCGCCTGGGTAAAAACGCGATCGAGGTTGGGAAACACCGATCGCTCCGAGGGCGTATAGCCAGGAATCTCAGAATTAGTAGAGTCGCTGATCAGGCATTGCACACCCTGTTCACCATATTCCGCTAACCGTTGGAAATCGAAGTACTCGCCATCGACGGGGGTGTGATCAATTTTAAAGTCACCCGTATGGATCACCGTCCCGACGGGAGTCCGAATCGCAACTGTAAAGCTATCCGCGATGGAGTGGGTATTGCGAATAAACTCCACAAAGAAAGATTTGCCCACGCGGACAACTTCTCTGGGAGAAACAGTGCGTAACTCCGTGCGATCGCTAACGCCCGCTTCTTCCAGTTTGTCTGACAGCAGTGCCATCGCCAGCCGGGGTCCGTAAATCACCGGGATGTCGAATTGTTTCAGATGGAAGGGGATGCCGCCGATGTGGTCTTCATGCCCGTGGGTCACAATCATGCCCTTAATTTTGTGGCGGTTTTCCCGCAAGTAAGTCATGTCAGGCAACACAATGTTGACACCGTGCATGCCGTCTGTGGGAAACGCCAAGCCAGCATCTAAGAGCAGCAGCTCATTATTGACTTCAAAGACGCAGGTATTTTTGCCAATTTCATGCAGCCCACCGAGGGGGATGATTTTGAGGGTAGGTGTGTTTGATTCTGTCATTTGTATCCTTCGAACGAAATTTAAGAAAGGGTTTGAGTGGTTAATCGAGATTGAGCTTAGGGGGATGACTGATGGAAAGAACCGATGTTCAAGGCAGATCAGCAGTCAGGAACGGTCGAAAACAGCAGCAGCGTAATGATTGAGCCTGAACCCACAGCCAGTTTGATTGAGTTGTGATGGCAGTGATACCCGTGAGAAATAGCGATGTGCGATCGCTGGAGGGATGCGAAGTTAGTCCTATTCGATTGTCAAAAACTTCCGCAGGTGCCAAGGTGAAAGTTACAACAAGGCCAAGGCGGTCATCACCGATTTCAAGGAATCAATCACATCGGATGGCGCAGCGGCAAGGGGGGAGCGAGTGGAACCGACCTCCCAGCCTTGGAGTTGGAGCGCTGCTTTGACGGGAATCGGATTGGTGGTCAAAAACAATGCCTTGAATAACGGCAGCAATTGCAGGTGCAGGTCGAGTGCTAATTGCACCTGCCCCTGGAAAAAAGATTGCACCATTTGTTGGAGCTGGTTCCCCACCAAATGACTGGCAACACTGACAACTCCTTGCGCCCCCACCGCTAACATCGGCAGTGTGAGCGAGTCATCCCCTGAGTAAATGGAAAACGTCGGTGGCAAGATACTCCGTAGGTGGCTGGTTTGGTCAAGATTCCCACTGGCTTCCTTCACAGAAACAATGTTAGGGACTTCCGCCAGCCGCAAGATGGTTTCCGGCAACAGGTTTTGTCCAGTTCGCCCCGGAACGTTATAGAGCATCACGGGCAATTCAGGAACCGCCAGTGCGATCGCTTTGAAATGCTCGTACAGTCCAGCCTGAGGTGGCTTGTTGTAATACGGGACAACCTGGAGCGTTGCATCTACTCCTAGTGTAGCCGCTTTTCGAGTCGCCTCGATCGCTTCATGGGTGGAATTGGAGCCAGTTCCCGCAATTAACTGAGCTTTGCCCGCGATCGCTTGCCGCACCAGTTGGAATAACTCCATCTCTTCCGCCCAGGTTAAGACGGGAGATTCGCCCGTGGTGCCACAAATGACTAAAGCATCTGATCCCGTTTCGACTAAGTGAACCGCCAATTTTTCTGCTACAGCGTAATTAACTTTGCCATCGTCTGTGAATGGCGTAATCATCGCTGTTATCACTCGTCCAAAGTTCACCACACGCTTAACTGGATAAAGGTCAAAAAACTATAACAAATCCCAAAAACTTGAGCCAGTGCCGGAGCAAATCAAGCTGTAGTCGCCATTACGCGATCGCCGCCAAGGGTTTCAGCCAGGATTTCTGGACTAACAATTCGGCAATCTGCACCGCGTTCAGGGCTGCCCCCTTACGAATCTGATCGCCACAGAGCCAAAGTTCTAAGCCGTTGGGGTGAGATAAGTCCTGGCGAATCCGCCCGACCAGCACTTCATCTTGGCCGCTGGCATCCATGGGCATGGGGAAGTAGTTGGCACTCCAGTCTTCCACCAGCTTCACGCCAGGTGATGAGGCGAGAATAGCTCTGGCTTGAGCGACACTAAACGGTTGCTCAAACTCCAGGTTAATCGCTTCGGAGTGAGCCCGCAAGACTGGAACCCGCACACAAGTAGCGGTAATCCGTAAATCCGGCACCCCAAAAATCTTACGCGTCTCGTTCACCATTTTTAATTCTTCTTCGCAATAGCCCTGTTCCGTCAATTTGGAATTGTGCGGAAATAAATTAAAGGCTAAAGGATAGGGAAAAATCTCGGTCTGAGGAGCTTCGCCTTGCAGAATGGCGATCGCCTGCGTTTTCATTTCTTCCATCGCCCGCGCCCCGGCCCCACTGGCAGATTGATAGGTTGCCGCCACAATCCGTTGAATGGGTTGCACCTGGTGCAGCGGGTAGATCGCCACGGCCATCAAAATCGTCGTGCAGTTGGGGTTCGCAATGATGCCGCGATGGGTCGCAGCGGCTTCGGGATTCACTTCTGGCACCACCAATGGCACTGTGAAATCCATCCGAAAGGCACTGGAGTTGTCAATCACCACCGCTCCAGCCGCGATCGCCGCAGGAGCCCAAGCCTTCGAAGTCGAGGCTCCTGCTGATGCTAGAACAATATCAATGTCTTGAAACGAGTCCTCACTGACCGCCTGCACTGTCAAGCGATCGCCTCCAAAGTCCAATTGCTGCCCCGCCGACCGGGGGGATGCCAGTAACCGCAATTCCGCTAGGGGAAACTGCCGCTGCGCTAGCAACTCCAACAATTCCGCACCCACAGCACCCGTTGCCCCAAGAATGGCAACTCGATAGGATTCAGCCAAATTTATAACCTCCCAAAGGGCGTAATTTAGAAAAATGGAATATTAATTGAGTCACCTTTAACTTCGTGAAGTAAATAAAAGTTTTTGTAGAGCGGGTTAGCGATTCCACCCGGAATAACCGCCAGCCTAACTCAGTTTGCCTAGATGCTAAGAATAAATTTGCAGCCGAGACGTAGGGTGCGCCTGACTCATTAATGTATTCGCTACTATACATCAATTTCCGCACCCGTCAGCACCTCTCCCGAAAACCACCCCATCCCGGTGCAACCTGGCTATCGGGGGCACTGACAGCCAGTTTGGCAGAACCGCAGCCGTCGAATTTAAAGAAACCTGCAAGATTGTCCAGCAACCCGAAGCAGAATCCGTTAATATAGCTAATTGCGGTCTTGGCTGATGCTGGCTTCTCTAGCATCGCGATCGCTGTGATGTCCGAGCCTTGCTCAGGCGATCGCCTTTTCGCGCTCCACACCGAGCCTGTGTCAAGCGTCCGACCGAGATGTTTCCGCATCTTGACCGATCTCTCACGGCTCACCCTGCAATCTTCAACAGCACCCTTCTAAACACCGATGAAAGTTACCCAGGAAAAACTTCCCGCCAGTCAAATTGGCTTGGAAATCGAAGTCACCCCAGAAATGTCTAAGAAAGTTTACGATCGCGTCGTGCAAGAATTCACGCGGTCGGCCAACATTCCTGGGTTTCGGAAGGGCAAAGTTCCCCGCCAAGTCTTGATTCAGCGCATCGGTTCCAGTCGCATTAAAGCAGCGGCGGTGGAAGAGTTGGTGGAAGATGGCCTGAAGGAAGCGGTCAAGCAGGAAAACATTGAAGTGCTCGGCAACTACCAACTGCGATCGCCCTTTGAAGATCTCGTAGCGCAGTTTGAGCCGGGGCAGGCATTGACCTTTTCAGCTTCGGTGGATGTGCAGCCAGAAGTGACCGTTAAGGATTACAGCGGGTTACAGGTGCAAGCCGAAGAAATCAAACCCAACCCAGAGCGGGTGGAAGAGGTTTTGCAGAATTATCAAGATCAGTTGGCGACCCTGATTCCGGTGGAAGGTCGAGCGGCGCAGATGAAAGATGTGGCCGTGGTGGACTTTAAAGGGGTGTTGCCGGGGGATGACCCGGATCAAGAACCCGAACCCGTGCCCGGTGGCGAAGCCGAAAATTTCCAGGTGGAATTGCTGGAAGGCCGCTTTATTGAAGGGTTTATCGACGGCATTGTGGGCATGAATCCCGGCGAAACCAAGGAAATCGAGGCGACGTTCCCCGAATCCTACCCACAACCGACCGTCGCTGGCCGGAAAGCCCTGTTTACGGTGACGTTAAAAGAGCTGAAGGAAAAAGAACTACCGGAACTGGATGATGACTTTGCCCAGGAAGTGAGCGAGTTTGAAACCTTTGCCGAGTTTCGCCAATCCTTAGAAGATCGGTTTGCGGAAGAAGCTGCCGACAAAACCCGCGCCAATCAGGAAGATGCCATTCTGAAGGAATTGCTACCCCGAATTGAAGCGGAGATTCCCGAAACCCTGATCGAGCGGGAAGTTAACTTCATGCTGCAACAAACCGCGATGCAGCTGCAAAATCAAGGCATTGATGTGCGGCAATTCTTTACTCAAGAATTGGTGGGTCGTCTGCGTGAACAATCTCGCCCGGATGCGATCGCCCGCATCAAACGCACCCTCGGCTTAGGGGAAATCGCCAAGCTGGAAGCGATCGAGGCCACCGCAGAAGAAATTGGTACCCGTGTGGAAAAAGTTTTAGCGGAATTGGGTGACAACGCCAGCACAATCGACCCAGAGCGGCTCACTAGCGTCGTGACTGAAGATGTCCTGAAGGAAAAAATCATGGACTGGCTGATCGAACACGCCACGATCGAGCTAGTGCCAGAAGGAACGCTGACTGTCGAAGAAGAGCCAGAAGCGGATGCTGAAGCCCCTGAACTGGCAGCGGGAGAACAAACCGTGGACGCGATCGCGGAAGTCGTTGTAGACACCCCTGACCTGGAAGCCAGCGAAGAAGCGGATGAAGACAGCACTGCCGAAGCCAGTCCCAAGAAAAAGCGCGCCGCCAAGTCTGCCAAAGCTGAACCTGATGCCGAGCCAGAAGCCGCCCCCGAAGCCGTGACGGAGGAGCCTGCCCCCAAAGCCAAGAAATCTACGAAAAAGAAATCTAGTGCCGAGTAGTGGCGAATTTCGGTCGGGTTTGCCAAAATGAGTCAGGATTTGTGACCGAGAACACATTGTGGTTAGCATCATCCTGCTGCCACTGAGTGATCTCGCTAGATTGCCACAAGTCCGAAATGACTTAGGGCATAATTGAAATATCTATCGCGATCGCTGCCAGTCTTAGCAGACATCACTTTTGCTACCTTTCGGGTGAGTTGCCAGCCTATGTTGATTTCTCAGTCTGTTGATTACACCTTTACGAGCTTCAACCCGCTCGATATTTCGTCTCAAGCGATCGACAATGTGGTTCCCGTTGTGATCGAACAAGCCGGACGGGGCGAAAGAGCCTTTGACATTTATTCCCGCTTGTTACGAGAACGAATTATTTTCCTCGGAACACCCATCGATGACACTGTGTCTGATTCCGTTGTCGCCCAACTGCTGTTTCTGGAAGCCGAAGACCCCGAAAAGGACATTCAGGTCTACATCAACTCTCCGGGGGGTTCCGTGACCGCAGGTATGGCGATTTATGACACGATGCAGCAGGTGCGATGCGATGTTGCTACAATTTGCTTCGGTTTAGCGGCCAGCATGGGTGCTTTCTTGTTAACGGCTGGTGCGCCTGGCAAACGCATGTCGCTGCCCAGCTCCCGGATTATGATCCACCAACCCTTGGGCGGTGCTCAGGGACAGGCCGTAGACATCGAAATTCAAGCTAAAGAAATTCTTTATCACAAGCGGACGCTGAATGAGCTACTGTCGTATCACACGAAGCAACCGTTTGAGAAGATTGAGGCTGACACAGAGCGCGACTTTTTTATGTCCGCGACTGAGGCAAAGGACTACGGTCTGATTGACCAGGTAATCTCTAGACAAAACCTCCCGAAAGCCGGGGAGCCTGTCGCTGCACTTTAAGAAAGAGGCATCCATGTCCAAATATGACTCCCATCTCAAGTGTTCTTTCTGCGGTAAATCTCAGGAACAGGTTCGCAAGCTGATCGCTGGTCCGGGAGTCTATATCTGCGATGAATGCGTCGATCTGTGTAATGAGATCCTGGATGAGGAACTGTTTGATTCCAGTGCGACAGCGCCGCAGCCCGTCCCCCGACGGGAACCGTCCACGGAAAAGCGCAAAACTCGCACGTCCCATATCTCGCTCAACCAGATTCCCAAGCCAAGAGAAATTAAGAAGTATCTCGATGACCATGTGATTGGTCAAGATGATGCCAAGAAAATTCTCTCCGTTGCAGTCTATAACCATTACAAGCGGCTCAGCTTTCTTGAAGCGAAGGGCAGCGGCAAGGTTCCAGCGGAAGATGCGGTTGAACTGCAAAAGTCCAACATTTTGCTGATCGGCCCTACGGGTTGCGGTAAAACCTTACTGGCGCAAACGCTGGCGGAAATTCTGGATGTCCCCTTTGCCGTTGCGGATGCCACCACCCTGACAGAAGCCGGGTATGTCGGTGAAGATGTCGAAAACATTCTCCTGCGACTGCTACAAGTGGCGGATCTGGATGTGGAAGAAGCCCAACGCGGCATCATCTACATTGATGAAATTGACAAAATCGCCCGCAAGAGTGAAAATCCCTCGATTACCCGTGATGTGTCTGGGGAAGGCGTACAGCAAGCCCTCCTGAAAATGTTGGAAGGGACGATCGCCAATGTGCCGCCGCAGGGTGGTCGCAAGCATCCCTATCAAGACTGCATCCAGATTGACACGAGTAATATCTTGTTTATCTGTGGTGGGGCGTTTGTGGGGTTAGACAAGGCGATCGAACAGCGGATTGGCAAGAAGTCGATTGGGTTCGTCCAAGCGGGTGATACGCACACTCGCGAGAAGCGGACAGCCGACATCTTAAAGCATCTGGAACCGGATGATCTGGTCAAGTTTGGGATGATTCCTGAGTTCATCGGGCGGGTACCGGTGATGGCAGTCGTTGATCCGCTGGATGAAGAAGCCCTGACCGAGATTCTGACCGAGCCGCGTAATGCCCTCGTGAAGCAGTATCAAAAACTGCTGAAGATGGACAATGTGCTGCTGGAGTTCAAGCAGGAAGCAATCCGGGCGATCGCCCAAGAAGCCTACCGTCGCAAGACTGGCGCACGGGCGCTGCGCAGTATCGTCGAAGAACTAATGTTGGATGTGATGTACGAGTTGCCCTCCCGCAAAGATGTGACTCGCTGTACGATCACTCGCGAGATGGTCGAGAAGCGATCGACCGCCGAGTTGATTCTGCATCCATCGTCGATTCCCAAACCAGAATCTGCCTAAAGTCGCTTTGGACTTGTTTAAATAACTCGCATGATGTAGAGGTGTAGGAAACTACGCCTCTACAATGCTTTTAAAGCTGAAGCTGGCGGCAAATTTTTGCCTCAGCTTGGCAGTAGTGTCCTTTTCAGTATCGAGTGTTATGCCTTTTATTCCAGTTCGCGGTGTCAACCATTATTACGAGTGGATTACGGAGTCGGGTCAACCCACTCCCACCGGAAAACCCGTCATGGTGTTCATGCATGGTTGGGGTGGTTCTTCTCGCTATTGGGAAAGTACGGCAAGGGCGATCGCCGATGGCTTTGACTGCCTGCTCTATGACCTGCGGGGTTTCGGGCGATCGCACCAAATTCCCGCCGACTTTCCCGCTACGCCCGACGACTACGAACTGGAAACCTTTGCCGACGACCTGAATCTGCTTCTGGATCAACTCCAGCTCGATCGCGTTTATCTGAATGCCCATTCTGCGGGAGCTTCGATCGCCGTCTTTTTCTTGAATCGTTACCCCCGCGTCGAAAAAGCCATCCTCACCTGTAGCGGCATTTTTGAGTACGACGAAAAAGCTTTTACCGCCTTCCACAAATTTGGCGGGTACGTCGTCCGGTATCGCCCCCGCTGGCTATATCAATTGCCCTTCATGGATCGCTTGTTTATGCAGCGGTTTCTCCGTCGCCCAGTGCCCTGTGCCAGCAGCCAAGCTTTCCGGAACGATTTTTTGTTAGCCGACTACGGTACCGCG
>JAIXVO010000402.1 GCA_027482985.1 Cyanobacteriota bacterium | reverse complement strand
GACACCGCCTGGGTGCAGTGCATTCAAGCCCGAGCCGCTACGGTGCTGCTGATTGGCACCGCCGCCCCCCAGTTTGCCCAGCGGCTAGAGGCGGCGGGGTTCCGTAACTACGAGACCGTGGAAACGATGGATCGGGCGGTGGAACGGAGCGCTGAGCTGGCCCCGGCCTTGGGCGCGACGGTGGTGCTGCTCTCCCCCGCCTGCGCCAGCTTTGACCAATACCCTAACTTTGAGCAGCGGGGCGATCACTTTCGCCAACTCTGCCACCAGCGGTTTGGGTAGCCTGGGTCACCCCCCCAGCCCGCTGGATCACCGTCCGCACCCTGGATTGACCCAGGGATCTCGGGGATCTTGGGCCACCTGTGCCCCAATCTGAAAAACACCCTGGTTTTCAACAGTTTATTTTGTGGCTGGTAAAATTGCTGGGAACCAGCGCGGCCTCGGGGCGTTGAGCTCAGGCCCACTGTTTTAAAATCTAGCCATACTAGTAGCAGCTTGTTCAGGGATGCGCTCAGCCGATGATGTCTAGGTTGCCCAGAGGTTGGGGTTATGCCCTGGTGGCCCTGGTGGTGGGGCTGGTTTTAGCCTGGCTACCGCTGAACCCATCCCTGGCTCAGGTGTCTCGGTCGTTTCCGGTGGAGCGACTGCGGGCTTACCAACTGGCCAATCTATCCTGGCAGGATGAAATGGCCCTGGGCGAGGCCATCGACCGCCAGCTTAAGCAGGATGGGCTCGTCATCTACAACCTGAGCCAGGAGGTGAGCGCCTATCTGGATCGGGTGGGCGATCGCATTGTTGCCGCTAGCCAGTACCCGGCCCACCGCTATCGGTTTCAAGTGGTTGACGATGACGGCATCAACGCCTTTGCCACCGTGGGCGGCTATGTCTATCTCCATGGTGGGCTGCTGAACGTGATTGAAAACGAGGCTGAACTGGCTGGGGTGCTGGCCCACGAAGTGGGCCACATTGAGGGGCAAGATGGCCTCAACCAGCTCTGGCACCAGCTCACGGTGCAGGAGCTGAGCCAGCACAGTGACCGGATGCACCAGCGTATGGCCGTTCTGGGCGGGCAGCTGCGATCGCTCTCCAACGGCCAGACCAGTGAATATATCGCCGATACCCTGGCGTTTTATACCTTGGGACGGGCGGGCTATGCCCAGTTGGCGTTGGTGACCCTGCTCCAGCGCATCATCGCGACCGACCCGGCCCAGGCCCCCCGCCCTGGGTTAATCAGCAGCCACCCGGCCCCCCAAAGCCGGATTGAGCAGTTGCAGGTGCTCCTGGCCACCGAGCCTAGCCTGGAGGCCCGAGACGGGCTAGAACAGGCCTCCTATCTGATCGTGAGGGCCAGTTTTGAGTAGTTGTTTTGCTTCCTCTGGAAGCTATCAGGGGAGGCTTGGCGGCACAGAGACCAGGTTCCGTTGGCGATTTTGAGTATTGGCCGTTTAGACCGCAGCATTCGAGCGGCTGGGTTCGCCTGCTGTCCGGTGGTCGAGGCGCTAATCGAGGAATTGCAAACCCCTGGGCTCAGGGCAACTCCGTGGCTAGATCACCACGAGCCTCTCTCCCTGCTTAAAAAGTTTACTGAGGGAAGGTTGCGAGCAAGACAAAGGCTTTAAACCGTTTCAAGGTAGAATATGTGAAAATTTTCGCCTGCATTGAGATTGAGCCATCGAAACTCCTATCGGCTGTCAAACTGATAAGACTAAAGTCTTTCTAGCTTGGTCGATGGAATGTTAAGTCTCTAAAGGCTTGCAGACAAACCCACCCGGCTGGGAAAACCTACCACCGGGTACTAGTTTCGTGAAAACTGTTCGGATTTGTTGTGAGTATTAACCTGCCTGCACTGTGAGTCAACTGACCAACTTGCCAGATTAGCTGACCAAGAGGAATGTACCATGAGTGATTTCAGGATTGAGACCGATAGTCTAGGGGAAGTTCAAGTTCCCATTGACAGACTTTGGGGTGCCCAAACTCAGCGATCGCTGGAACACTTCAGTATTGGCAAGGATCTGATCCCACGCGAGATGATCACCGCCTATGCCACGCTGAAGAAAGCTGCCGCGATCGCCAATCACGCCAGTCAACGGTTGGACGATCATCCTTTCCAACTGATTGTTCAAACCTGCGATGAGATCTTGTCGGGTCAGCATGACGACATGTTTCCGTTACACGTGTGGATGACCGGAAGCGGCACCCAGTTCAACATGAACGTGAACGAAGTGATCTCCAACCGCTGTTGTCAACACGCTAATACCCAACTCGGCAGTAAGACTCCCGTTCACCCCAACGATCACGTCAACATGGCGCAATCGTCCAATGACTCGTTTCCGTCTGCCATGCATATTGCGGCAGGGGTGAATGTGAAGCAGCGGTTAATGCCCGCAGTGCAGGCGCTCCATGATGCCATCACAGCTAAAGCAGAGGAATGGAAAGACATCGTCAAAATCGGTCGGACTCACATGCAGGATGCCACACCGCTGACCCTTGGGCAGGAATGGTCGGGCTATGCAGGAATGCTGGCCGACGATCTTGAACGGATCGAGTCTGCCCTGGTAGGTGTGTACCGTCTGGCACTGGGGGGTACGGCCGTAGGCACTGGCATCAACTCAACCCCTGGCTTCGCGGAGGCCGCCGCCGCTGAAATCGCTAAGCTCACTGGATTGCCGTTCATCAGCGCCCCGAATAAGTTCACCGTGCAGGGTGCCCACGATGCACTGGTTCAACTTTCCGGCACAATGCGCACACTGGCCGTGTCGCTCTACAAAATCGGCAACGACATCCGGCTGATGTCTTGCGGGCCACGGGCTGGCTTTGCCGAATTGCTCATCCCGGCAAATGAACCGGGTTCCTCGATCATGCCAGGCAAGGTGAACCCAACCCAGGCTGAGGCTCTGACCATGCTCGCGGTGCAGGTGATGGCAAATGATGTGGCTGTGGGCTTCGGCGGTGCCAGTGGCTATCTGGAGATGAACGTCTATAAACCCTTGATCATCTACAACATCACCCATTCCATCACGCTGATGACCGATGGCTGTACCAACTTCCGCAAGTTCCTAGTCGAGGGCACGAAGCCGAATTTGCAGAAGATCGGTGAGGACATCAATCGATCGCTGATGCTGGTGACGGCACTATCGCCGGTCATTGGTTATGACAAGGCTTCCAAGATCGCACATTATGCCATGGACAACGACCTCACTCTCAAGGCTGCGGCCCTGAAGCTTGGATTCGTCACAGAGGCTGTCTTCGATCACGTGGTCGATCCGGAGAAGATGGTCGAGCCCTATGTCGCCACTAACTGATTTGTTACCAATTGATCGCCATGACCTGAGCCGCCGCTCAGGACTGCTATTCCCCAACTACTTTCCAACATTAGAGGAAACCCATGACAAATTCTAATCTTGGCACCAGCAAGCGTGGTATCGAACTTTTACACGATCCATCTCTGAACAAATCAACTGCATACACCGAAGCAGAGCGACAAGCCCTGGGGCTCACTGGCTTAGTTCCCGATGTCACTGAATCAGAAGACTTGCAATTGCGTCGTGTGATGCAACAGCTTGGGCATAAAAACACTGATCTCGATCGCTACATTTATCTGGTGAACTTGTTGGATCATGACGAAACCTTGTTTTATCGCACAATCATGTCGGATCCGGCACGATTTTTGCCCATCGTCTATGATCCAACCATTGGAGAAGCCTGTCTTAAATTTGGGCATATCTATCGCGGCCCCAGAGGCATGTATTTATCCATAACCCGTCGGGGGCAGGTGAAGGAGGTGCTGCGGAACTGGCCCGTCCAGGATGTAAGAGTGATTTGTGTAACCGACGGGGGACGCATTCTCGGCTTGGGAGATCTGGGGGCGAATGGGATGGGAATTCCGATTGGTAAGCTACAGCTCTATACGGCCGCAGCAGGAGTTCCGCCCCAGG
>JAIXVO010000144.1 GCA_027482985.1 Cyanobacteriota bacterium | reverse complement strand
TGGTGGGGATGGTGGGGATGCTGACACTCAGTTCGGTTACGCCTAAGCCGATCAGGATGGGGACAGCCTGGGGATCGCTGGCGATGCCGCCACAAACACCGCACCATTTGCCGTGACGGTTGGCGGCTTGCGCGGCCATGCCGATTAACTTGAGGACACCGGGATTGAGGGCATCGGCGAAGGCGGCGAGTTTGGGATGACCGCGATCCATTGCCAGGGTGTATTGGGTCAGGTCGTTGGTGCCGACGGAGAAGAAATCGACGACTTGCGCGAATTGATCGGCGATGACGGCGACGGCGGGCACTTCCACCATAATCCCAGCCGGGATCGAGGGCAGTCCGAGTTTGGCGCTTTCCTCATCCAACATGCCTTTCGCCA
This sequence comes from Cyanobacteriota bacterium, assembly GCA_027482985.1. Taxonomy (GTDB): domain Bacteria; phylum Cyanobacteriota; class Cyanobacteriia; order Leptolyngbyales; family Leptolyngbyaceae; genus JSC-12. The sequence continues at coordinate 2,879 of JAIXVO010000144.1, read as the reverse complement.
TGCGCCAATCTTCCATCCGAGCAATCATGGGAAACATGACTTTGACGTTGCCCTGCTGGGAGGCGCGGAGAATCGCCCGTAATTGACTCCGCAAAATTTCGGGGCGATCGAAGCCTAACCGCACCCCGCGTTCTCCCAGAAAGGGATTTTCTTCATGGGGAATGGGTAGGTAGGACAGCGGTTTATCGCCGCCCACATCGAGGGTGCGGATAATCAGGGGGCGATCGCCCATAATTTGCGCCACACTGCTATACAACTCGGCCTGTTCATCTTCTGTAGGCGCGACCATTCGATCCATGAAGATAATTTCCGATCGCAGCAGTCCAATCCCTTCCGTGCCCATCGGGATGGCGGCATCAGCGTCGGCTTTACTGCCAATGTTGGCGACTACTTCAATCCGCCGCCCATCCTGCATCACGGCGGGTTCAAAGGCGGTGGCTAGTTCCCGTTGGCGGCGGGCTTTGAGGCGAGTTTGGCGGTCCCGAATGGCCGCCATTTCGGCTTGCGAAGGATGCAGGTAAAGGGTGCCTTTGCCGCCATCGAGAATTACGGGGGTGCCGTTGGTTAGCTCCAAAATGCGCGGTTCCGCTCCAGCGATCGCGGGGATATCCATCGATCGCGCCAGGATGGAGACGTGGGATGTCGCCCCGCCGCCGACGGTACAGAAGCCCAGGACACGGCCTCGATCCATTGTGGCAGTATCGGAAGGATTGAGGTCTTCCGCCAGCAAAATGCACTGGTCGGGGTAGGTCATGGCTTCTTCGGGAAGGCCCGTCAGGATGCGCAACACGCGCCCCCCGACATCCCGCAAATCGTTCGCCCGTGCTGCCAGCAATTCGTTGTGCAGTTGAGCCAGTTGATTGGCCTGATGGATGTAAGTCTGTTGCCAAGCAAAGGCGGCACTTTTGCCCTTGGCGATCGCGCTGTCGGCCATATCCAGCAAGGCGGGATCTTCCAGCAGTTCCAAATGCGCCGCAAAAATCGCCGCTTTGCCAGAATCTTTCTGCCCATGCACTTTGGCTCGCAGGGCTTCGATTTCCAGCTTCGCCTGCCCCAATGCTTGATCCAGCTTACGTTGTTCTTCTCGCACGGTGCCCCCCGTTTCGATCACCGTAATTTGCTGGCGGTTGAGGCGATAGGTATAGCCCACGGCCACACCGGGCGACGCGCCGACCCCCAAAATCAATTGCGGGTTGGTGGAACGGGGTTGGGGCGGGGGGGCGGCTGCATCCAGATGGGCGACGCTGGCTGGCACTGCGATCGGGGTCGCACCTTCTTCACCCAACCCGGTACGAATGGCTTCTGACAGTTCGGCTACGGCAGCGGCGGCATCCTCACCCGTCGCGCTCACCTGCACGCGGGCGTTTTTGCCAATCGCCAGCCCCATAATCGCTACGACACTGCGAATATTCACAGTTTTGTCGTTGTACTGAAGCTGGATTTCGGACTGATATTTTTTCGCCAAATTCGCCAACACGGCGGAGGGACGGGCATGCAGTCCAGCGGGGTTCGGCACCACGACGGGTTCCGAGGTGACGGTATCGCCAGTTTGCGGGGTCAGGAGTTGTTCGCCGCCGACCAGTGCCATTTCCAGCACCGTGGTTTGCCCCGCTTGCACCCGCCCCGTATAAGGCAGAAATTGGGAGACGCGATCGCTGTTGGTAATCACGATCTGGGTCAACAAACTTTTGGCATGGAGCGCCACATAATCCGCATCAAAGTCGATTAGGGGGGTGCCTATTTGCACGCGATCGCCCACTTTCACCCGAGGGGCAAACCCCTGTCCCTTCAGCCCCACGGTATCCAGCCCAATGTGCATCAAAATTTCTAACCCATCCCGGTGGCGCAGCGTAATCGCATGGTGGGCTGGATGCAGTTGAATGATTTCCCCATCGCAGGGTGCACAGAGGGTGTGATCGGTGGGATCGATTGAAATGCCGTCGCCGACCATTTTTTGCGCAAAGACGGGATCGGGCACTTGTTCCAGGGGGACTAAATACCCGGATAGCGGGGCTTTGAGGGCGATCGCGGTGGGGGCTTTCAGGGGTGTAGAGGTCATGCCAGTCTCCTAAACCAAGCTCATCAAAAGTGATGAGTTTATGAGTAGATGCTTAAAGCAATGTTTGAAAAGTCTGACTGTGAATGACAAAGGATTTAGATCCCCCTAAATCCCCCTTAAAAAGGGGGACTTCCAGCCGATTTCCCCCCTTTTTAAGGGGGGCTAGGGGGGATCGCGGCGGTTCATGAGGTACAACCAGTGTCTTTTCAAACATCTCTAAAGCATTTTCGCGCTTTCAAGGGGGATCTTGTTCACTTACTTAAGCTATTTAAGCCTTAATCGGAGGGGGATTTTCGCCCGTTGCTCCAAATCCTATGTTTACTTTTTATACGAAACCTTGAATCCCGGAAATACAAGCGCTGGATCGCGGCAAAACTTGCTTTTATGGGCATGACAGAAGGGTCAAGTCACTCATTAACATCTACCGGAAGGAATAGTTTTACCCCATGATTGCTGCTGCCAGCCAATTTTCGGATATTCAAAATCATTGGGCGCGAGCATTTATTGAAGGACTGGCCGATCGCCAGATTATTCGCGGGTTTCCCGATGGCACCTTTCGCCCGGAACAAGGAGTGACGCGCGCGCAATTTGCGGTGATGTTGCAACAGGCGTTTCCCCGCTCCGGCGATCGCCCCTATGTGCCCTTTGTCGATGTGCCCCCCAATCATTGGGCAATCAGCGCGATTCGCTGGGCCTATGAAACGGGCTTTATGAGCGGCTTCCCCGGTCAACAGTTTCGCCCCAATGATTTGATTCCGCGCGGGCAGGCGTTGTTATCGCTGGTGGGCGGACTGAACCTGACAACTACTGACGCGATCCC
>JAIXVO010000418.1 GCA_027482985.1 Cyanobacteriota bacterium | reverse complement strand
CACCATCAAGCCCGTCGTCATCTAGAGCATTAACTTGGGCAATTGTGATTCCGAACTCTGAGTTTCTTATCGGCGGTGAAAAAGAATAGTTTTGAGCTTCACCATAGTTGACATTCCAACCAATATCTCTCAAAGCAGCAATAGTTAGTTGACTAAGAGGCTCCTCTAGATCTACATCTGGAGACATCATTTCAGCATCAAAAACTTCTTCAGCCCAATGCCCTAAAACTTTTGGCTCTACTAGCACCATGAATTGCTCGTTAGTATCAAGCAATTCTCCATAAGCCCAGCCAGCATAAGTATCAGCTTTATAAGTAGATGTTTTACGATCAATAAATCTATCCCAAAGATTGCCAATCCCAAGAATATGACCAAGCTCATGAACCATAACCTCTCTTACAATATCGACATTTGAGTTAAGCTTACTCAGCTGATTAGTATTAATATTGACGGTGCCTGCTACAGGTAATCTTTTCCCGTTCAGACTGATACCATACTCTGTTGGGGCAGCTTGCATTAAAGCCGTGACGCTATCAAGTTCGCGAATAGATACATCTATCTGTAACACATGAGGAACATACTGTGGAAAGTTTCTACCTATACGGATTTCACTGTGCGAGATAGTACTTTCCCAGACCTGAGCGGCTTCTTCAATAGCGTTAATTGCAACTTCATCCAATCCTGAACCCATCAAAATATTTCTGAAATTATTATTGAATTGAATATCAAACTTCTGTTCATTCCTTTCAGCCACTTTAAATTGTGTTGACAACTTGTAACTTGCTTCTTGATCTCTATGAGAAATCACCTCAATAAAGTAGATTCCAGGATTAAGAAAATGTCGAATTGATTCACTTTTAGTGCCGCGTTCCCATTGCCATGCAATTATTTCACTGCGATCAATTCGACCATTATTATTGTTATCTTTTCTTATCTCACCCAAATCAATCTGGTTATTATTATTAGTATTTTGAATTAAGCGAACATCTGCATCCCCTGTCAATTCGCTGAGATTAGCCGTAAAGACCCCAGATTGAGTAACGGTAAATTGATAAATATCGCTGGAATCATTTTGGCTAACTTGTTCCAAAGCCACAAACGTAGGCGAATCTTGAACTCGAGCGGTGTTTAGGGTATTTCCAGGATCTGCCATGTCAGTAATCCTCTTGATTTCAATCTTGCAACAATATGATCAAAACGCTGATAAGCTAAGCTGTTACCATGCAGTGCATGGATAATGTCGGTTGCTAGGCTTTGCAAAAACAGAGTATTAAATGAGAATAAAATTCAATCAAAGGTAATAACTTAGGATTCAGGGATCGAGAGTGAGGGTGTAGTTTCTAGCGTTACCTGTCCTAAATTCTCGAAAGCCTTCAACAAAAGCTGGATTATAGGTTTCAGCACAGCTTCTTCCTTGCCCTTGGAAATATTTGAACCGCCCTGAACCAATACAAAAATTACTATTCCCCGCCCAGCGCAGTCGGTTTCCTTCACTGTAAGCAAAGTAGTAGTACACGTTGTTGTAGCGCAAGTCGCGATCCAGAGCCGTTGTGCATCTACCCGGACTGAGAACCCACCAGCCTTCGGCGACCCAGGGAGCACAGTATTTTTTGCACACATAGCCAGCATTGCGGGATTGCCCACAGCAGTCTAATGCTTGATCCATCTTGTAGGCGATCGCAACATACACGGTTTTCCCTGTGCGGTTGCAAATTCGCAAATCGGCAAAACTGGCTTTTTGAGCCAGTAAAACCATGAAAAAGCTGATCGGCAAGACCACCGGCAAAGTGTTCAACCGACGGGTGAGTAAGCCCATAATTTCTGCCTTCCACTCAATGTATAAATCAACCGCCGCAGGCTATACCTGGACGAGCCGGGTCCCAAACTCGACCGTCGATCGCGCCGCCGTCCGGATTCGTGATATAAACCATGCCGCTATCCCAGCAATTGGATGTCGCTTGAATTTTCAGGGCGCGATAAACGACTGCACCAGAAACGAAATTTTGAAACGCTTCCCAACTGTTACCTCGAATTCGATCAGCAACGAAGTCATTCTTAAAGGAGAAAGAGTAGCGTTGAGATGGGATCAGGGCATCGACCGGGCCATAGCTGGCAAAACAACCCCGACGACCACACAGGTTGCCACTGGCAAATTCCAACGCACGCCCAGTGCCATCGCGGATCACGAGCCAGTAGGTCTTGCTGCGGCGGTAGTCGTTGCCATGCACCGTCATCTCTTCACCAGGATTGAGCCGATACCAACCGTTGCCGTCAATCCTGGCACCATTGGCCGTCAAAGTGGCGATTTGGAGCGGGTAATTGGTGCGGTTGCCGATGTAGAACTTCGCCCCTGCCGGAGAACTGAGAAGGGTTAAACTAGCCAGGGCGATCGCGATTGAGTATTTCATAAGCGCACCTAAAATGATGCCGATTTCCCAGAATTGTCTCTGGAACTCTAAAATTTGTCAGTGAGATGCAGTGAGATCTAGTGAGATCTTGGCGACTCTTCTATACTGCTGAAAGCCCCCGCATCTACTGGATTTATGGACATCGATGAGGCTTTCCGTATTGCGAATGCTGTTATTTTTACTCAGCAGAATAAGTACTTAAACGACCTGGACAGCGAACTTTTCAAAGCCTGCTGGCAAGGAGAACCGTTTAAGGATTTTGCGGGTCGCAAAAATTACACGATCGATTACGTTAAAACCAGGGCGGCCCAACTGTGGAAATTGTTAGCGGCTGGCGTCGGAGAACCCGTTAACCTGAAAAACTTCAGGCAGGTATTGGAACGGTATCAGCAGACACAAATTACTATCTCAGCGAAATCGCCCCAAATGGATTGGGGGGAAGCGCCGGATGTGTCGTTTTTTTGTGGGCGGGAGTCGGAACTGACGACGCTGAAGCACTGGATTGTCGTCGATCGCTGTCGGGCGATCGCCCTCCTGGGCCTGGGCGGAATTGGGAAAACCACCCTCTCAGTCAAACTGGCGCAGGCAGTTCAGGCAGAATTTGAGTTTGTGATTTGGCGCAGTTTGCGAGAAGCACCTCCCCTCGAAACGATCCTGGATGATGTGATCGACGTGCTTTCCAACCGTGAGGAGGTGGAATTTTCACTGACGTGCGATCGCAAAATAACCCAATTGATCCACTATTTTCGCAATGCGCGGTGTCTATTGGTGCTCGATAACTTTGAATCTGTGTTGCAACAGGGCACTCATACTGGGCAGTATCGCGAGGGGTATGAAGGCTATGGCAAGTTATTGCAACGTGTGGGAGAATCGGCCCACCCAAGCACCTTGCTGCTGACGAGTCGAGAAAAACCGGGCGAGTTCGCACCGCTGGAAGGGATCAAGTTAGCCGTGCGATCGCTCCGCATCACAGGGTTACAGACTGCCGCACAGGAGCTTTTAGCGGCTACCGGGCTTGAGGGTTCAGAAAACGAACAGCACCAATTGATTCAACGCTATGATGGGCACCCCCAGGCACTGAGGCTGGCGGCGACTTCAATTCAGGAAGTATTTGCAGGCCGCATCGCTGACTTTTTAGCCCAGGAAACAGTCGCGTTTAATGGCATGGGGCGGTTGTTAGAAGAACAATTTAACCGACTGTCGAGGCTGGAACAAACAATCCTGTACTGGTTGGCAATTAACCGCGAGCCAGTCACAATCGCCACCCTGCTGGATGATATTGTGCCCCAGCCCACACAAGCTCAACTGTTGAGCAGTTTAGAGGATTTGCGGGGGCGATCGCTACTGGAAACCAGCACGGGTGGTTACACCCTCCAAAATGTGGTAATGGAATATGTGACGAACCAACTCGTCGAGAAAATGCAAGCTGCGATCGCCACACAGCAGATTGACTTTTTTAATCGCTATGCACTGATTAAAGCAACAACTAAAGACTATGTGAAGGAGACTCAGGTTCGCTTAATACTCAAACCGATTCTGGTCGGTGTGCATGATATTCAGACAGATTTGGAGAAGATTTTAACCATCCTCAAGCAACAAAATTCGCATTATGCAGGCTATGCAGGCGGTAATCTGTTCAATCTTTACACTCACTTGCCCGATCCACTGCATCAAGTGGATTTTTCCCATCTCACGCTGTGGCAAGCCGATCTTCAGAAAGATGATTTACATCACGTTAATTTTGCTCATAGCACGTTTGCTAACTGTAGCTTCCGGCACCCCTTTGGGTTTGTTCAAGGTGTCATCTTTAGCCCTGATGGTACGCGCTTAGCCATGGGAACGTCCAAAGGAGATATTCATGTTTGGTGCGTTGCAGATTTCCAGGAAATCTTTGTGTTAAGAGGGCATACAAATTGGGTCTGGCAAATCGTTTTTAGTGCCGACGGTCAATTTTTGGTCAGTGGCAGCGCCGATTGCACCGTTAAACTCTGGCAGATTGGGACAGCATCGGGACGTTGCTTACAAACTCTGCGAGGACATACGGATGAAGTCTACTCAGTCGCGTTGAGTCCTGATGAGCAACTTTTGGTGAGCGGTAGCCGCGATCGCACGATCAAGCTTTGGCAAATACCCACTGGGGAGTGCCTGCAAACCCTTCAAGACCATACCGATGCCGTTTGTGCGGTGGCCTTTAGCCCCAATGGTCAATCCTTTGCGAGCAGTGGCTACGATGAAACGATCAAGCTCTGGCAGTCGAGCACCGGGCGATGCCTCAGGACCCTGAAAGGATTCCTGGGAAAAATGTCTACTCTAGCCTTTAGCCCGGATGGAGAGATGTTAGCCAGTGGCGGATATAACTATACGATCAAACTCTGGCAGGTCAGTACCGGAGAATGCCTCAAAACACTAGAAGGACATACCAGCCGCGTTTCATGCGTTCAATTTAGTCCTGATGGCAAATGGCTGGTCAGTAGTACCCGGAATCAAAACATCAAGCTCTGGCAGGTTAGCACTGGCGAATGCCTTAAGAATTTTCAGGAACATACTAACCTGGTGCGATCCGTAGCGTTTAGTCCGGATGGACGATTGCTCGTGAGTGGTGGGGATGATCAGACGGTGAAACTCTGGCAGGTTGACACGGGAGACTGTCTTAAGACCTGGCGCGGTTATGGCATCTGTGTTTGGAATATTGCTTTTAGCCCAGATGGGAAACGACTGGCCAGCACCCATCACGATCACGCGATTCGT
>JAIXVO010000203.1 GCA_027482985.1 Cyanobacteriota bacterium | reverse complement strand
TGACTGCTGAGCAGGCGATCGGCAAAACTGTATTTGACTGTTTTCCCGCTGCACAAGCCACTTTATTTCACCAGAAAGATCAAGAGATTTTTCAACGAAAAACGGCTGAAAGCTTTCTGGAATGCGCCTTGCCGACCGCCTCAGCAGAAGAACGACTGCTACAAACGATCAAAGTGCCGATGTTTGATGACCAGGCACAACCCCAACACTTGCTCTGTATTTCGCAAGATATTACCGATCGCAAACGGGCAGAAGTGGCGCTGCAACAACGGATTGAGCAGGAATCACTGATTAATGCCATCACCAACGATATTCGGCAATCGCTGGATTTAAACGAAATTTTGAATACCACCGTCGCCGAAGTCCGCAAGTTTTTGCAAGTCGATCGCGTCGTAATTTTGCGGTTCCGCCCCAGTTGGAGTGCGGCAGTGTTGGTCGAATCTGTGGCCTCAGGCTGGGCTCCGATTCTCGGCAAAGTGTTTCATGATCCCTGTTTCTCGGAATCCTTTGTGTCGCTGTACGAAGCGGGACGGATTCGAGCGATCGCGGCAGTTGACCAGGAACCGCTGCCGGAGTGCTTTCGCAACCTGCTACAAGACCTCCAGGTGCAGGCCATGCTGACAGTGCCGATTAAACAGCAGGGCAAATTGTGGGGCTTGTTGGTGGCGCACCATTGCCGCGAGACGCGCTCCTGGCAACCCTTTGAAATTGAGCTTTTAGAACAACTCGTGGGGCAGGTGGGGATTGCCATTAAACAGTCCGAGTTGTATCAGCAGGTGAATCGCCTCAATTCTGACCTGGAACGCCAGATGCAGATTCGGACTGCTGAGTTGCAACTGGCTTCTGAGTTTGAAGCCACGTTGAAACGGATTACCGATCGCGTCCGGGATAATCTGGACGAAGATCAAATTCTGCAAACAGCGGTGCGCGAACTGGCGATCGCGATCGGGGTGACGGGCTGCAATGCCTCCCTGTATGACCTGGAAAGCCGCACCTCCAAAGTCTCCTACGAGTACACGGATTCGCTGGTGCCGTTGCAGGGGCGGATTGTGCAAATGGACAACTTCCCCGAAGGCTATCGCCAACTGATTCAGGGACAGTACTTCCAATTTTGCTCCCTGGTGCCCAATCCGCTCCGGGGCTATGTGGCGATGCTGGCCTGCCCAATTATGGACGATACCCAGGTGTTGGGCGATCTGTGGGTTGTCAGTCATAAGTACCGCGCCTTTAATGATCAGGACATTCGGCTGGTGCAACAGGTCGCCAACCAGTGCGCGATCGCGATTCGGCAAGCGCGGCTCTATCAAAAAGCCCAGGCGCAAGTCAAAGAGTTAGAAAAGCTGAATCGACTCAAGGATGACTTCCTGAGTACCGTCTCCCATGAATTGCGCACCCCCATGGCGAACATCAAAATGGCGATCCAGATGCTGGAGGTGATGCTGTTTGATGCCTTCACGCCCACCTCTTTGGCAGAGTCAGAGTCACTGCAAAAATCGATCCGCTACTTCCAAATTTTGAAAGACGAATGTCGGCGGGAAATTAGCCTGATCAATGATCTGCTGGATCTCTCCCGGCTGGAAACCGGAGCCGATGTGCCGGAATTTATCCCCGTCGATCTGCAGACCTGGTTGCCCGCCCGGATTCATCCCTTCACGGAACGCGCCTACACCCAGCAACAACAATTGCAACTGGAAATCCCCCCCCTGCCGCCCATCCTCACCGATCCCTCGCGGCTCGATCGCGTGATTGGCGAACTCCTCAACAACGCCTGCAAATATACCCCTGCTGGCGGCGAGATCGTCGTCTCGGTGCGGATTGTCCAGGCGACCACCCGCGATCGCCCCACCCTCCAAGTCTCCATCTGTAACTCTGGCGTGGAAATTTCCCCCGAAGAACTGACCAAAATTTTTGATAAGTTTTATCGCATTCCCAACAACGACCCCTGGAAACACGGCGGCACTGGCTTGGGATTGGCGCTGGTGAAAAAACTGGTGGAGTTGCTGGATGGCACCATCCAAGTGACCAGTCATAGCGGTACGACTTGTTTTGTGCTGCAATTGCCGTTTCAAGCCGTGGAAAACTCCGAAACTGGAAACTCGGTAGCGAATTGGTGCGTTTAATATGGATCAGGAGTGCTGCGAGTGTCGCGCATTCCGATAGAATGCGACTGAGTAAGTTTGCCCGTGAGTCAATATACCAAGTGTGATGCAGTTGAATAGTTCACCCGTCCAACCCGGCACCCCTGTTATTTTGGGTAGCTTACCCGACCCCACGATCGCCGATCAAACCTGTCCACGGCGGGCCACGATTGAAATTGATCTAATGCTGCTGGCGATCGAAGCCCTGGATCTGGAAGGATCTGAGGTGATTTTGCAAACCGCTCAGTTTTTGGAACTGGATGGCATTATCAAAGATCGGGTGACGCTGTGGCGGCTGCGCAACACCAACCCCCTGCGGCGGCACAATCAACGTCGCGCCCTCTCCCTCACTGAAGCGAAAGCCCTGGTTGTGGTGGGCTGTTACATGGCACGGCGACTGACGGTATTGATCCGCCAACTGCTGCTGGCCTACCAACAACTCCAGGAACAACAGTTGTCGATGGAGCACCATTTTCGCTTGAATGAATATTTGGAACGGTTTCGCGCGCATTTTCGCTCCCGCATGAATCCGCGTCGGGCGGCGGTCGCTGAGAACTATTCGGATGAAAGTTTGAATCAATTGGCGTTGAACTTACTCACAGAATTGCTATTTTGCACGGGCACCTATGGGATTCAGCGATTCTGGTTTAGTTTGTTTGATGGAGAGGTGGCATGACGATTCAACGGATGTACAGTTTGCCCAATTGCACGCTGCTGCTAGAAGGATTGGGGGATGTGATCAGCGTCGGGCAACCGGATGCGCGGCTCCCCATTTCGATGGTGATTAATGCGGAATGTCGGTTGGCGGGGTACGAAAAGCCCCTTTCCGGCGGGCGCGAGTTTTTGGAAGGGTTGATCAGTGCGGTCAGTCAGTATGTGCAGAATTTACTGAGTGGCGTGAGCACCACGCGAGTGCAGAAAGACGCGCCGCAATTGGTGCAGATGGAGCGATTGAGTGAGACACAGCATCGGCTGACGGTGCGATCGCAGCCCGTCGAAGGTGCGACTTCCGCTCCCACGGTGACCCAGGTTGACCTGAACACGGTGCAGTTATTTGATCTGGTCGAGGCGATCGACCAATTGCTGGCAGACAGCCAAACTTTACCGGATCTCACCCTCAATCTCAAACCCGTCTCGCGGCGGGAAGTTGCGAAGCCGCAGCAAGTCGGCAAACAACTGGTTCCTGCGGCGATCGGGGTGTCCAGTCTGGCAGCGGCAACTGTCCTGCTCTCCCTGCTGCCGATTCCCAAAGTCGAGCAGCCCAAAGAACTCTTCCCAGTGCGCCAACAAACCACCGCCACCGCTGGCGGTAGTCCCTCACCGACGGGTTCCCCTTCGCCTTCGCCGACAACCTCCCCAGCCGCAGCAGCGCCTAGCCCCAGCCCCAGCCCGACGGCCAGCCCGAATTTGCAACAACTGGAAGCGAATCTGACGCGATCGCCCGAAATTACCGACCCCACGGCACTGAATACGCTCAGTCAGCAATTGCGGGATAAGTTAGACCAAACTTGGAGTAACCGCACCGCCATTACTCAGGATTTGACCTATCAAGTGGGTGTGCGTCAAGACGGCACCATCACAGGCTACAAACCCGTGAACCCGGTCTCCGCCGAGAATGCCAGTAAAACTCCTCTGCTGAACCTGCTCTCGACCCAAGCCGAAACGACACCAGCGTCGATCGCGCTCTATAAAGTGGTCTTTACGGGGAGCGGCAATGTCGCCGTCGCTTCCTGGCGGCAAGCGATGACCTCACCCGTAAGTGGGATTGCTGAAATTACGAGCACTCAAGAATTGGAAGCAATTCTGCCGAAGCTGACCAGCCAGATCAACCAAAATTGGGCAGCGACTCCCAAATTTAGCGAAGATCTCATTTATAAAGTCCGGGTGCGGCAGGATGGCACGGTGGTTGATTTCAGCCCTGAGAATGAAGCGGCAGCGCGCCATGTCCAGGAGACCCCCTTACCCAAGTTGGGCAAACCCATTGCCGATGGCAATCCCGCCTCGGTACAGGAACCCTTAGCCCTATTCAAAGTCGTGATGCAGCCGCCAGATGGCGCATTGGAAGTGAGTCCCTGGCGCGGTTGGCAGAATTAAGGTAGGGATACGGGCACGGGTCGCGATCGGGCTGAGGGATTTGCGGTTAAATCGTATTCCGGCATTTAGAATGGTTTGCTGTGAGGGCAAACGACCATGCGCCCTTATCCTAGGACGTGATTCTTGGACCAGTCCCTTACACTGAAAAGACAACTTTTGCAGTTGAGGCACTTGTCGCCGCTGGTGAGCGTCAACGGGTCTGAATTGCGCAATCACCCAGCACACCGGACAAGGAGATCCCCACATGGCACATCATGGTCAACGGTCTAACCAGCGGCAAGCTCAATCCCGTCCTTGTATTTGCCCCATTTGCTGCATTCTCCCGCCCTACATGGCCGAACAAATTGTTCGCAATGGGAGCGATGCTGAGAAAGCCTGGGCGATGGAGACATTGATTGTCTCAGAACAATTTCGCGGTCGGCGGGAAGCCGTCGGCGGCATTGCCACCTTCACCATTCCAGCAGGCGAAAAACGGCGCACCATCTTTAATGCCAAAAATCAAACCGATCTACCGGGAACTCCCGTCCGGCGGGAAGGGGAAGCCGCCACGGGCGATGCTGCTGTGGATGAGGCGTATGACGGGGCAGGGGCGACCTATGATTTATTTGCCGAAATTTTTGAACGGAATTCGATCGACGATCGCGGCATGCGACTCGATTCCACCGTGCATTATGGCGAGAATTACGACAACGCCTTCTGGAATGGCAGTCAGATGGTCTACGGCGATGGCGATGGCAAGTTGTTCAACCGCTTCACGATCGCGATCGATGTGATCGGGCATGAACTAACGCATGGTGTGACCCAGTTTGAAGCCGGACTGATCTACAACGGCGAACCCGGTGCCCTGAATGAATCGATGTCGGATGTGTTCGGCATTATGGTCAAACAGCGCTTCAATAACCAGACTGTAGACCAGTCCGATTGGATTATTGGGGCGGGTCTACTGACCGAGCAGGTGAAGGGCGTGGGGATTCGCTCCATGCAAGCTCCCGGCACCGCCTACGATGATCCTGTGCTCGGCAAAGACCCGCAACCGGCTCACATGAAGGACATCTATAAAGGGACGGGCGATAACGGCGGAGTGCATATCAACTCCGGCATTCCCAACCATGCGTTTTATCTGGCGGCGATGGAAATGGGCGGCTATGCCTGGGAGAAAGCGGGCAAAATTTGGTACATTGCCTTGCGCGATCGCCTGCGTCAACGCTCCAATTTCAAACGAGCTGCCACCGTCCTCACCACCATTGCTGGAGAACTTTATGGGATTGACAGCGCCGAACAAAAAGCCGTGCGCAATGCCTGGGAAAAAGTCGGTGTCCTGACCCCTGATAAACCCTCGACCACCAGACCGAAAACGCCAGCCACTCCGTCAGAGACGAAGGAAACCCCCGAACCGAAACCCAAGTCTGGTCAGAAAAAGAAGTAGATGCCCGCTTTGTATTCAGGGAGGAACTCGTCATGAAACTGATGATTTTGGTTATGGGCGCGATCGCCTGCGGATTCCTGACCACTGTCACCGCCTGTGCCCCCAGCGCCAATCCGCCCGACATTGCGCCGCCGGAGTCCCCTTCCCCCAGCCCGTCCCCGTCTTGATATGAAACTGCTGCAATTCAGTACGTCCCATTACTGTCGCAAGGCGCGGCTGGCGCTGGGCTTCAAGCAAATTCCCTACCAGGTCGAAAACCTCACACCGGGGTTGCACGTCCTCAAACTCAAGCCGCTCACGGGGTTGGCGACAGTACCCGTATTGCTGCCGGAACTGGCGGGTTATCCCACTGCGATCGCGGATTCATCCGCCATTTTGCAGTTTCTCCAGTCCTACCAGCCGGAGCCCTCTTACGCCTTACCCGATCCCCAACAAACTGAAGCCCTTCTGCTCGAAGACTGGCTAGATGAAAGCATTGGAGTCGCCGCACGCTTTGTCTACTACGATTTTCGTGCCGGAGCGGGCAAACAACTCGACCCGTCTTTTTCCAGTCAGGCGGTGATTCAGGTGGTGCGTTGGCAATACAGTATCACCCCGGCAGCGGTAGAATTGGCGACAACTCGGTTAGATCTGGTGCTGACGGTGTTGGCAGAGCGGTGGCAATCCCCCTTTCTGGTGGGCGATCGCCTGAGTGTGGCGGACATTACCGCTGCTGCTCTACTCAGTCCTTTAATGCGGATTCCGACTTACCGCCAAACCTATCCCTGGCTGTGCGATCGCATCATCGCCATCCATGAGCACTGTCGAGAACCATTACCGCCCGGATTGGGCGATCAGGCGTAGGTCAAGCTGAGTAGTCAAGCAAAGGTGGAGCGGGAGCAGATGAACATCAAGCTAAATCAATGGCTGGCGATCGCGAGTTTAATTTCTCCCTTCACGCTGCTGCCGCTCTCGCCGGGACTGGCACTGCCGCCCCCAGAAGATGTCCCTGAAGAGATTTTGCGCACCCACATTGTGCTAGATGCGCGATCGCCCATTGACGGCAAACCCATGACTCCCGCTGCCTACGCTGATTTGCAGAACCAGCAACAAACGCCCTTTGAACCGCCGCCCCAAGTCTCGCCCCAAGTGCGGGGAGTGGTGAATGCGCTGCGAATCCGCCGCTTTGTGAAACGCTTCCTACCGTTTATCCCCATCCGCTAATAACGCGCGGGAGTTCTACAGCCCATCAGGACGATCGCCTGCCTGGAATGACTGATCTGCTAGCCAGGCTTCCAAGTGAGTCAGGTGGTCAAAATTCAGGAGCGCGATCGCCAAAGCTTCCAACTGTGACCGCGATAATTCGGAAATCCGCTCCTGAAGCGTAAGAGGCAAATCCCCAATTTTTTGTTGCAGGAGGAGCAAAATCAGCGATCGGCTTTCCTGCCGTCCTTGTTGTAGGCCGCGCTCAAATCCAATTTCCTCGACGCTGGTAATGTAGGGCACTTGGCGTTCCTCCTCGTAAGCCTTCAACTCCAACCAAAATGATTGCTTCAGTTCTTCTGGCAAGATCATAACCCAATCAATGAATTTGAACAGGTGTAGGACCTCTCACCGACTGTAACCCGCTTCGTAGAGGTGGCGAATCAGGCTCAGTTTCCACTCCTTCCGGGTGCTGGCTTGACGGCGAGTTTCCTGAGCTTTCAACTGAGCCATCACGATCGTCGCAAACGGGTTCGGGTCAGCGACTAATTCTACCCAACGAGGTTGATAATCCAGCAATTTGACCACCTCAAATTGAAACGAAAGGTGCGTTCCGCCTTGGTGAAATTCGTAGCGGTGGGGTCGCCAGTCGGCTTTGCCGTCACACAAAATGGCCAGACTCGCCGCGGGTTGTTGAAAGCGGTCAAAGATGCGCAGTGCATAGACAAACATACGTTCCGCGAAATGGGCTTCCGGTTTCGCTTGGACTTCGACATGGAGCAGTAAGACCAGCGCTTTGCCCCGTTTGCGCCAGACTTTGACCAGCAGATCGGCATAGCGTTTCCCCGTGGCAGTCTCTGGAGCGATCTGCTGAAACTCTTTGTCGAGAAATTCTGGAGGATGTTGCCAGTCAATCAGGCGATGCAAGTCTGGGAAAAAGAAGGCGATCGCCTCTGGAAAATACTGGCGTAGGATCTCCTTCCAGGGCGAATCTTGATCGGAACGAGTTGCCATCGACAACTAGAAAAATAAAGGTAGTGCGATCGTACCATTACATCCGAGAACTTGTAGCTGAATGAACCATGTGATCACGCGATCGCTCAACCTCGGCAGGCAATCTAGCCAAAAAAAGGAGCGATCACATCGGGCGATCGCTCCCGCTAAAAATCACGTCATGAATGGACTGGTTACTTGACCAAGGCGGGTTCTGGCATTTGTTGGACGATGTGAATCCAGTCGGTGTGGAAGCTGCCGGGTTTGTCCACCCGTTCGTAGGTGTGAGCACCAAAGTAATCGCGTTGAGCCTGGGTCAAGTTTTGGGGCAGGCGATCGCGGCGATAGCTGTCGAAGTAATCCAGGGAGGCACTGAAGGCAGGCACCGGGATGCCCACTTTAGCGGCCATCGCAATCACTTCGCGCCAAGCGGTTTGGCGATCGAGGATGGACTGCTTAAACTCAGGCGCCAGCAACAGGTTCGCCAGCGCCGGATTTTCATCAAACGCGTGCTTAATTTTGTTCAGGAAACCTGCCCGAATAATACAGCCGCCTTTCCAGATGCGGGCACATTCACCCAGGTCAAGATTGAAGCCATAGACTTCCGAGGCTTTTTTCAGCAGGGCCATACCTTGCGCATAGGAACACATCTTGGAGCAGTAGAGAGCATCCCGGACTTTGTTGACGAACTCCTTCACGTCGCCATCAAACGACACAGACGGCCCCGACAGTTGCTTAGAAGCGTCTACCCGCTCTTGCTTGTAGGAGGACATAATTCGGGCGGTCACGGCGGCGATGATGGTAGGAATCGGCACCCCAAGTTCCAACGCCGTATCGACCGTCCAGCGGCCTGTACCCTTTTGACCTGCCGCATCCAGAATCATATCGACCAGGGGGCGATCGGTTTCCGGGTCCATCACCTTGAAGACATCGCGCGTGATCTCAATCAGGTAAGAATCCAGTTCATCCGTGGTGTTCCACTCGGCAAAGACTTCATGCAACTGCGCCGCACTTAAGCCAGCCACATTCTTCATCAGGTCGTAGGCTTCTGCAATCAATTGCATATCGCCGTATTCAATCCCGTTGTGCACCATTTTGACGTAGTGCCCCGCACCACCGGGACCAATGTAGGTCACACAAGGACCGTCATCCACCTGCGCGGCGATCTTCGTCAAAATCGGTTCCAAGTTGTCATAAGCCTGCTTGGTGCCACCGGGCATCAGGCTGGGGCCTAACAAGGCACCTTCTTCCCCGCCACTGACACCCATGCCAATGAAGGTGAATTTTTCGGCTTCTAAGGCTGCCGCCCGCCGTTGCGTATCGGTAAACAGGGAGTTACCGCCGTCGATCATGACATCGCCTTCATCCAGCAGCGGTTTCAGTTGATCAATCACCGCATCCACAGGCGCACCTGCTTTCACCATGATCAAAATCCGGCGGGGCCGTTCCAGGGAGGCGACGAATTCTTCTAACGTATAGGCAGCGACACAGTTTTTACCCTGGGCGCGGGTGGCCATGAATTGGTCGGTTTTTTCCCGACTCCGGTTGTAAACGGAGATGGGGAATCCTTTACTTTCGACATTTAATGCCAGGTTCTCGCCCATCACGGCAAGACCGATTACACCAAATTGCTGTGCCATAAGACTCTCTAGTAACTTTGCTCAGTTCGTTTACGCGGGAATTTGCTCTGGTAATTCGGCGGGATGCCGAGGGTGGCGTTAATTTTCAGGGTAGCCCGATCCTCTAGATTCAGCTTGGAAGAAGATATTAAGACTGCATCCCCCAATCCCCGCTGAAGCATTGATAACGACCATTGCCAAAGGTCGATGAAACCGGGATGACAATCCGTTTTGCTGGAGAGGAAGGGGAGGGATGGCGATCGCGGTTTGTCATGATTTGCTGGAACTCAGAAGGGAGGTGAGGAAGGTGAGGGAGGGGGAGGAAGTGAGGAGAACGGTGCGATCGCGGATGTTGCCGCATCACTTATTTCATTCTGATTACCAGGTTTGAAAAGGCAAGAGTCAAAAGGCAGAGCGCAGACCACATCAGCCCCTTTCATGACCGAATAAATGTCCTCATCCCAGCCTGACCGCTTAATTTCCGCATCCTGACTCCTGACTACGTTCAGTTGAGCGCTCACGCCGAAGCCTGCCTCCTGCCTCCTGCCTCCTGCCTCCCAAACTTAACTCATCAAACCTTTTCACCCGGAGTAGAGTGATAGAGAGTCACTCTATGATGAGGGTGATCCGGTGACGATTGACGATTTCAGGTTTTGGCAGGAGGGGCAGAATGCTGGCGTACATGCTCGCGTTGGTGGTGGGTCTGGGTAGCTTTGGGCTTTATATGGCAGCCTTTTTCTTGCCAGAAGTGCATCGCAAGTATGACTTCATCTGGAGTGGGGTGGGGTTGTTCTATGCGCTGGTGCTCTGGGTCTGTGCGGGACGCATGACGGGTGGCGTATTGCTGGGGCAGTTGGCAGTCGTAGCCTTACTGGGGTGGTTTGGCTGGCAAATGCTGTGGTTGAGACGGCAACTTGCCCCGGTGGATCAACAAACTCCAGTCCCGACTGCTGCCGATCTGAAGGTGGCCTTGGGGCAATTAGCCAGTCCTGAAGGTCGATCGCAACTGACGCAGCAAGCCTCTCGCACCTTTGGCCAGTTGAAAGATGGCGTGCAGGGGGCGATCGCGGCAACGAGCCAAGCACAAGCCCGTGCCACCCATGAAACCTATGTGCCACCGAGTCTGGATGAATTTGGGACAGCGGGACAGGAGGCGATCGAACGGTTTGCCAGAGTCGCGATCCCACCGGAAACGGCGGTGAGTGAGGTGGCGGAAGTGGTGCAAGAGACGGTTGAAACGGCGATCGCGGATCTACAAACTCAGGGCACCACAGCTCAAGCTGCGGTGACCACAGCGGCAACAGCGGCTAGTCGGGCGATCGCGTCAGCAACCTCGCCCGCGACCTCGAATCCAACCCTGCCCCAACAAGTGACGGCGCTGTTCCAAAGTGTGATGGCCAGCGTGAAAGCCTTATTCTCAGGGGAAACTCCGCCCCCGGTGAGCCAACCGCCAGTGATCAAACCAGCGCCCACTGCCGAAGCGCCGCCCCAGCCCAGCCAGCCCTATGTGCGGAAAAAATTCCGAGACGCAACCGGGGACACGCCAACGACATCCCCGGAGCCGAGGCAACCGATCAGCACCGAAGCGGGAGCAGCACCCACCAGCCAGCCCTACGTGCGGAAAAAATATCGGGACGCAGCCAGTTCCCCTGGCGAAACCGCCACTAGCCAACCGTATGTGCGGAAGAAATATCGCAATGAGGAGACTCAGCCGTCTGCCCAACCGTCAGCAACGCCAGGGGTTTATGTCCGCAAAAAATATCGGCCAGCGGCTTCAGCAACGGATGCTGGCACCCCAGCAGACAACATCCCACCGGATGTCATGGATGCGACTGTGATTTCCGTGACGGAAGAAATCACCCGGACGGCGGATGGTGCCCTTGTCGCAGAAGCCGTGATCGAGATTGAAAGCGAGACGCTGGCTCCTGATCTGCTGGCGAATGCCATGATCGTCACCAGCACTGCCGATCCCAATGCGACGGTGGAAGATATCGTCGAGGAACTCCTGGAAGATATTTCGGTGCAGGAAGAGGTGTTTGGCAGTGGGAATGAGGGGGAGGAAGGGAGAGAGAGGGAGTGACAGAAGGGGGAGGGAGGGAGAGGAATGAAGAGGGAGGGGAGGGCTGAGCGATCGCTCATAGCAAATGGTGCGTTACGAAAGAATGAGATCCGGCCTTGATGCTGACTTAAACTGAAGCATCAGCGTACCCTATTTAACCTGATCATGAGCTACCGAAATATTATTACAATTGAACCCGGAAAACGGGGGGGAAAGCCTTGTATTCGGCATATGCGGATTACTGTGTATGATGTGCTGGGTTGGCTGGCAGCAGGTATGTCTCACGCCGAAATTTTGGATGATTTTCCAGAGTTGACAGAAGCAGATATTAGAGCCTGT
>JAIXVO010000184.1 GCA_027482985.1 Cyanobacteriota bacterium | reverse complement strand
TTCGAGGTATTCTATGCTGATAAATCAGACACTGATGCACTTCAGATTTGAATTGGCGCACCATCAACCGTCAGATTTTTCTCAGCTTGAAACTGTCTCAGCACTTCATTAGCTTTCGGGTCAAATTCATCCGCATTGCCAGGGCCAAGATGCCATCCTCTTGCGCTCATTTGTTGCTTCCAGATGCGGACATCTTCACCACTGGTATAAGGTGATGTTAAGGAAATGAATCGACCTGACCATATCGGATGTGCGCCCTCCATCGAGCTGTTAGATTCTGTATAATCAGGTCTACCAAATCCATACCAATCATCGGAAAAGTGCTTTCTTCGCATGACTCGGCCACCGTTATCTCGACTCTCGGTACCAGTATTACCTTCAATGCTAGAAATGGAACCATCTGGATTAATCGATTCCACAATTCCGACATGCCAAGCATCAGAATCCCGAGTTCCTGGATACCAATCAAAGAACACCACATCACCGATAGCTGGGGCATGAAAAAAGCGGCCTTTAGACTTAAACCAGTCAGCACCAGCCGGGCAATAATTGAATCCTTTATGGCTTTGAATGGGCAGCGGTAAACCAGCCGTATAGAAGCAGTAGGAGACGAAGCAGCCACACCAAGGCACCCCATCCGTACCAAACCACTTCCCATACTTGTTACAGTTCGATCCAGTGGGATTTTCAGTAACACCTAATTCATGTACTGCAATTTTCAGAACATCAGTTGCAGAAGTCATAATCAACCTCCTTCAAATGATCAGTTAAGATTGTTTCAATGTTGAACTGTCAGCATCGCAATGCACTCGATCGCCACTTTCAGGCCGTCACCTCAGTCTGAGTCAGTTGCCGGCACAAAGCCTTGAGTTCAAACATTTGCTTATCCAAAATTTCTTCCGCTACATCTCTGAGAAACTTGAGATTAGAAGGTCTGGCATCATCCATATGATCGCCATGTTCCAGGCGATCGCTTTGGAAGCGATAATACCTTTTAGGGTGATCATCATTACTGTTCAAAATTTGTTGCAATTGATAATCAACAGAATCAGATACGCCATCAAAGGTAATGTCGAGAATGGAGGGTGCCCATTGGATTAACCCCCAAGTGCGAGCTTTGTCATAGAAAATTCGATTGACTAGCTCACCCGTTCCTAAAGAAACGATGAGAACCTCGGCATCAGGATACAATCGTTTGGCTTCAGCATAGGCACACAGGGCGGGATTATTCGCAAACACCCCGCCATCAATCAAAGCATAGTAAGAGTCCGCCACCTTTAACTTACAAGGTGAAAAATAGGTGGGAGCCGCAGAGGTGGCGCGAGCCACGCATTTCATCGGGAAGTCACAGTTTTTTGAGGCGATCGCTTGATAGCGCTTAAAGAAGTAAGGTTTGCGTTTTTCAATGTCGTAGCTGGTAATTAGAACTTCGTTAAGTGCTTCACTCAGATTAGTATCGCCAAAATATTTTGTCAGCACCGATTCAATGCCCTGAGATGAATATTTTCGTGAGACTAGCATTTCAATGGGTGCAGCATTCATTTTATCTAGAATGCCATCAAATGCGTTGAAGACACCAGCATCAAAAATCTGATTTCCCTCTTTTCCATACAATTGAATTAAGTCCTTTGCCTGGTATTGAGGCTTGCCATTTATACCTGGCTTAGTTAAACCGAGTGCCAAAATTCCACCCGTTGAAGTGCCCGCAATTAAATCAAATAATTCTGAGATTGATTGACCTGTTTGGCGTTCAATTTCAGCCAGAATCGTAGCTGGAATTAGACCTCGGACTCCACCACCATCAATGGATAAAATCTTCAAGGTTTTCATACGTCCTCCTTGCAACGAATATGCAATTGCTCAAGTCCTCCAGTATGAACAGGTGCATTCAACCAATTAACTCGAAGAGATTTAGTTAAAAGGTTTCATTGCCTATTCACCCTTTCAGATTGATATTTTAGAGCATCAATTGAAGGTGTCTAGTTTGAGTTTATTAGGCATGATTTCAAACTACGAAGCCTACAAATGTAGTTACTAATTCAATCTCCAATTTTAGGGAAATTGAAATATTTTATTACGGCTTTTTCTTAGGGATGAACATGGTTAAGAGAGTCCGAACTTTCTTGAGTCCGATAGTTATGCACCTCTTACATTCTCATTCTATGAGTATTTCCCCCTTAAAGGATAAAACCTTAATATTGCTACTTAAACAAGCAAGGTTTTGCTTAAATTTACAGGGTGTAATCCCTGGCAAGCATCATCTGATTGAGAGGCAATCTCTCTACTCCTGTGTAATCAGGTAATACAAGGTTGCCGATCGCAATTGGAAGCGGCGGGCGTGACCAACTTTGCCAGCGGGATAACCATTCAGATCCAGGGCAGTAACTTTGAGCTTGCGGGCATCGGGGCGATTGAGGGCAATGAGGCCGGAGAGGGAGCGGACGGCGATCGCGAAATTACCCGTACTGTGAATCATTTTTTGGGGTGATCCGGTGGTTTTCCAGCCGAGATTCTGTTCTTCCGACATGACTTGCAGCAACATGCGGCGGGAGGTTTGCAAGGGTTGGTCATCCAGAGCGACTAGGAGAATCGTGCCGTAATCGAGGTCGGATTGCAGATTGAGGGTATCCAGCGTGATCGCGCCGCTCTGCCGTAAAAAGCCCGTTGCGCCTTGGGCTTGGGGCGCATTGACGGTCATTAGCCCTTGCCGATAATCCCACTGCAATTGCCCGGTATTACTGCGCACGACTTGAGCACCGCGATCGCGCCACTTTGACAATTCCACCTGTTGCGCGGTGGCTTGCTGGCCAAACCGCAAATTCACCTTGCCCACCAGAAACGCCAGCGGATCAAGACTCTGGACGCGATCGCGAGTCAAGGTCTGACCTGCGGGAATATCCTGGGCGCGAAATTCATCCAGATTTTGCGGGGCGGTCACGGGCGCACCCCGTAAGGTTTTTACCTCATCAACGGCTAAGGTCACATCGGCAACGGGTTGACCAGGGGCAATCAGGTTCCGGCGGTACATCAGGGCCGTGGCGGGAAATTGGCCCATGCCAGTGGGGGAGGCGATCGCGAATTTATTCAGCGTCGATTGCCACTGGATGTCGTTGGTGGCGAAGAAGAAAAAGCCATCGGTGCCCTGCAATGCGCCATAAGTCGCCGCCAGCAGCGGGAATTCTGCCCGGAAGCGGTTGGGCATGGCCCAGTTAATTTCCGTAATCGTGGAGGGTTTGCCGTTGTAGCGCACATCCATGATCGGCAAGTCAAAATCAAATTCCTGATCAGGTTGAAAAGATTTGAAGGTTAACGCCGAGCGATCCTGATAGGTTTCCCCCGGATTCAAAGAATAGGCGGCTCTTTCGCCCTCATGTGGCCCGACAAAGTAACCATGTCGATCCATGAAATCGGCGGCAGTATTCGTGAGTTTATCTAACGGCCCCAAAATTTGAGCATT
>JAIXVO010000726.1 GCA_027482985.1 Cyanobacteriota bacterium | reverse complement strand
GAGTTTTCCCTTCGTAACTGCCAATTCACAGTACAATGCGGCAACCTGGAAACGTAGAGGACTCTATTACACTGGGCTTGGCAACTGGCTTCAGACCCATGGCATTCATCGAAATATTCTTAGGAATCAGTAAGCTATGACGATTGACAAACTGCAACCTGCACCCAGCCAGCAAGTCAATGTTTATGCGCCCTACTATCCGCAGCAGGGCAAAAAATCAGTTCTCCCCTATGCCATTAGTCTCTATCAGCGGGGAGCCTTGGAGGGTGAACGCAAAATTGAAGGAGGCGAAAGCATTCCCTTCGTTGCCAGTTGGAATATTTCGTCACTTCCCGCTGACCTGACTCGCCTCCGGATACAGTTTGACGGTAACTCAGAACTTAGCTACGAGCTGATGATGGCGAATTTCGAGTTTGTCGATTTTTTAATTGAAGTCATTCTTAACTTTAAGCGGGGACGATTTACCGATTTCTCACAAACCTTCTACCGCAAACTGATGCACTACGAAGATTAGCGGCTGCGGATCAAGGCCAAACAGCGCAGACAGCCTTGATGCCAAAGTGATTCAGGTTAGAATTGCACCATTCCAACGGTAGATTTGAGGAATCTGGGTGCCGAACCTTGAAGCCGTTGATATTCTCGTTCTTTCTGTGTCATATTCCCCTATGGCTTTCTACAATCCGCCCCGTCGATCGCAAGGACAGTATCGCTACGACCCTACGGCTTTATCCCAAGCTGGCCCCGCTCGAATTTTTCCTCACGCGGGAGAGGATGGCCTCCTCCGCTATGTGAGTACGGTCTGGGGGCAAACGCTTGTGGATCAAGGTCGCCTGTCGCAGCCCTGGAGTTTGCTGGCTGAACAGATGGAACAGCGCTTCCAAGATCTAGAACAAGTTTGGTTTTACCTCACGACTCAACTGGTCGATCTGAAAGTGTTTCAGTCGGGCTGGTTTAATGGCGAATTGCCTCCGAATGAACAGTTTGATGCCAATTTTGTGCAACTACGCCGCCGCATGATTGGCGCTTTGCGGGATGCCCAGAAGCTCGCAGAACCCGCGCAAACGATTATCGAAGGGCGATCGCTGTTTTATGCCAGCCTTGCTCATCACGGGCAACCGCAACCGGTCACCCTGAAGTTGCATCAACGGGATGAGGGCTTGGGCGATCGCGAATTTGCCCGCCAACGGTTAGCGGGACCGAATCCGATGGTGCTGCGACGAGCCCAAGCCACTGATCAACCCCGGCTGCAAAGTTGGGCGGGCATCCCCTGTCAGTTGTCTACGGGCGAACCCGTCAACCTGACCCAAACCGCCGCCAGCAATAGTTTGTTTAGCGTCTATTAGCCCATCCTGGACCACCTAACCGCCGCTGATCGGCAACCAGGACGGTATGTGGGTAGTCCTATCGCCCTCTTTGACTACACCCTGACCGGGCTAGAACCCATCCTGATTCAACTGGAGCCGGGGATCGTTGTCACACCCCACTCTGATCCCGATGCCTGGATGCGCGCCAAACTGTATACCCAGGTGGCGGACATCACCCATCACGAGCTGATTACCCATCTGGGCGATACGCACTTGGCGATGGAAGCGTTTGCGATCGCCACGCCTCGTCAACTGCCTGTCAACCATCCGGTTTATCGCTTATTGAAACCCCACTTCCAATTTCTGTTGGCAATTAATACACGAGGGAATGAAATCCTGCTGGGCAAAGGCGGCGCGATCGATGAGTTGATGGCCCCCACCCGCGAAGCTTCCATTGGGCTGATTAACAAAGCCTACCGCGATCGCGCCTTCCAGGATTTTGCTCTGCCGACCAACCTGCACCACAGAGGCGTGACCGCTGATTTCCTGCCCGAATTTCCCTACCGGGATGATGCCCTGCTGCTGTGGGACGCGATCGCTCATTACACTAGCCGCTTCCTGCACCGCTATTACCCGGATGACGCGGCTGTGCAGCGCGACCTCTATCTGCAAGCCTGGGCCGCAGAATTGGGTGAAGCCCTGGATGTGCGCCCTGTGGAGGAGTTTGCCCAAGCCCCGGCTTGGATGCCGACCGAGATCACCCAAGCACTAGGACTCAAGCTGGATGAATTGCCATCCCATCCCCGCGTGCCTGGATTTCCCACCCAAATTACTTCTCTACAACAACTGATCGAGATTGCGACTCAGGTCATTTTCACCTGTGGCCCGCAACACGCTGCCGTCAATTTCTGCCAGTTTGATTACGTCGGCTATCCGGCCAATGCGCCGCTGTCAGCCTACTGTTTACCCGATGCCTGCAACTCCTTGACGGAATTGCTCCCCCCTTTGACCCAAGATTTGGATCAAATTGAACTCGCGTTTGCCCTAAGTGGCATTCGCTGGGGCAAGTTGGGCGACGTTCAGTTGATGGGCTTTACCGATCCGGGCGATCTTGCTATTCTCAGCCAGTTTCAAGCCGAACTGAACAGCATTGAGCGGAAGATCACCGAACGCAACCAGGAGCGGTTAGAACGCTTCGACGTGGACTACCCCTATCTCTTGCCGTCCCAAATTCCCAACAGCATCAACATTTAATGCCCAAAAACTGCCCCGCCTGCCGAATGTGACGCATTTCCACAGTGCCGCCGGGAGCGGCGGTGGGGTCAGTGGTAGCATAAATGGCGGCTTCTCTTGCGATCGCCTGGATCATGCCCCCTGTTATGGCGATCGCGGCCAATTGCGCCCAGTCCATGTCCTTATCCAGCGGAATCAAAGGGGGAAACGCTTGCTGCCAGAGCTGTAGCCGCTGATGCCGGTTCGGTTTCGGCAACTTGAGGGTCACCGTCAGCCACGGATACCAAACAGCCATCACAGTATTAGCCTGTTCCCCGCTCAACAAGGTCAGGGTCGGGAACTGTTGCCGCGATTGCAACCACTGACGCAGCGCCACGGGCGAAACCTGGGGCGATCGCCCAAACCAATTCGCCACCGATTTCAGTAACAGCAGCGGCGGTGCCACGGTGGTCAGGTGATGCAACAACGGTAGGGCATCGGCTGGTTCCACAAAAGCCAAATCCACAATGGTCAGCGGCAGTTGTAAGGACTGGGCGATCGCCCGTGCCGCCAGAGTTTTCCCCGTTCCAGGTGCGCCCAACAGGAACGCGATCGTGCCACTCGTTCCCACTGGTGCTGAGTGCTCTGTCATCGTCCAAGCCTCGTTAATCAGGGAACCAGATAACCAGCGATCGCTGAGGTGTTGCAAATCGGCCCGGAGGGGGTCGGGTAAGACCAGGGTTGACCAGAGATCAGCCGAGGCGGGCGGCAAGGTGGCGATCGCCGCCTCAAACCGGGGGGGCGAAACCTGTTCTGGAGACCAGGTGGCGGGCAGGGCAACGACGGGTGCAGGAGGAATGGGCACCAGTGCGAGGGAAGGGGTTAGCAGTGGGTCTAAGCTCGCCAGGTGGGGCGACTCGGCGAGTAAAAATTCAGCGATCGCGGCGGATAATTTCACGGGATGCGCCAGGAGCGATTCCCGCTGGGCAACGGGTAACACAATAATTTCCTGCTGGAGCAATTTGGCTTGCTGGGAGAACGCCAGCCTCGCCGCCCGCCATTCGCTGTCATTGCGACACAATAACCGCAGCAGCAAATCGATCGTCGGCAGTCCCGATGCCCCCGGATGATCCGTTTCCTGCAAAAAATTATAAATGCGGCCATAGCGACGACTGATCTCTGGAGCCAGCGCAAACAACACCACATTTTTTTCAAACGCTGACAGCCCCAATTTTTGACAGAGCGCCGGCAACCCCAGCACAATGCCCTGCTGCTGACTCGCCTGAATCCGGGCTTCCATCTGTTGTTGATAACTCACTTTCGTCTGCTGACGACGCGGCAAATCTGCCGGAGAATCACCCGCCGCCGTCCCCTCCACCTGAATAATCCCCTTCCACCAATGACTCGTAATCTGGTCAATCCGCGCCTTCGACACCCGCTCCACCTCCTTCGCTTCCTGCCGTTGCCGCGCGATCGCCCCCGCCAGCACGCGATCGAGCCAGTTCAACTCAGTTCGTAGGTAAGTCCAGTTGTCTGGGAAGAGGTCGGGCATGGGGAGGAGTCAGGAGTCAGGAGAATAGGAGGGAGGAAGGGGCGAGAGAAGGAAGGAAAGAGTTGTAGAGACGGACCTTTGGCACTTTTAAGGAAGGAGACAAGAAACAAAAGGTACAGAAGATAAAGAGGCGGGAGCAGAGAAAAAGTGGCAAGGAGTTTAGAAAGAAGCCTGTCATGGCTAGCAACGGCTACCAGCAATAAAAGCTTACATTCTGCCTTCTAACTCCTGCCTTCTAACTCCTGCCTTCTAACTCCTGCCTTCTAACTCCTGCCTTCTAACTCCTGACTCCTC
>JAIXVO010000506.1 GCA_027482985.1 Cyanobacteriota bacterium | reverse complement strand
CCAGGGTGCGGTCACCATTACCGACAACACCATTCAGCAGGCGCGTGGGGCAGGGGTCGCACTGAATAACAATCAGGGGCAGGTGGATCTCCTACTGGCTCGGAACCAGATTGCCAACAATGGCACTGTCACCGGAGCGGATGGGGTTAGCGTGGAACTGCGAAATAATGCGATCGGGAATGTCACCATCCTCAATAATGCGATCGCCAACAACGGCTTGGTGGGCGGCACGGGTAACGGTCTTGATCTACGACTGTTTGATGCTGCCAATGGCACTGTTAACGCGGCGGATAATACCATCACGAGCAACCAGGAAAATGGGGTCAATATTGATGTGGAAGGCACTGCTCAGGGTACTTTCAACATTGCTCGAAATACGTTGGCGAATAACCAACAGAGTGGGGCGGCAGTGTTATTGTCGGACAATGCCCAGGCACAAATCACACTCGCTGGGAATACGATTGCCAGTAACCAACAATTTGGCATTCTAGCGCTAGGCAATAATCAGTCTATCAGTACGATTAATGTCACGAATAATGCGATCGGTAGTAATCAGAATGATGGCATTTTGATTGGTGCGATCGATCAATCGCGAGTCACTGCTAACTTGCTGAATAACGTGATTCTCAATAATCTAACTAACGGTGTCACCTTTACGGCTGATGTGAATGGACAACTCCGCTTTTTAGCACAAGGCAACACGATCGCCAACAATGGTATAACGGGGCTCGCGATCGCCACTTTCCCAGCCGCAACGATGCAAGGTGCCCTGCGCGGCAATACGATCATAGGCAATCCTGGTAGTGACGTGGATGCGCTCACCTTTGGGCCAGGTGCCAATCAGTGTTTGCAAGGGCAAAACAATGTAATTGGCACGCTGAGTCTAGATGATCTCAGTCTCCTGGGTCAAATTCAGGTGGAAGATGGTGCAAACTTAGGCACCAACAATACCGTGACCACCTTGAATCTGGGCAATTGGTCAGGCACTAGCGTTCCCCCCGGCACCTGTGGATTCTAGCCTGAATCACTCATAACCCTTGGTTTCGTAGGGGTCGGTCTTGTCCCTACCCCCCGGTGGTGAGGGTATCCACAAGCAGTGCCCCTACCCTCGGAAATGCAGACTGTTTGCTTGCCTGACCGCGGTATTGCTAATGCCTCAAGGATTGTGTGGCTTTTCTCAAATTTTCATGGATCATGCAGGCTCGTAGAGACGCGCCGCTGGCACGTCTCTATTGGGAAGGCGATTGCTTTTCTAAAAGTTCTTTGCCAGGATACTTCATAGAATCGGAGTGTTTTGAGGTTGCCAATGCCTACCATTAATCAAACGAACGGTTTACTCGCTGAGTTCGCCATCTTTCCCGTCGCACCTGACACTCAGGCCAGTGTTGTCGAACAAGCCATTCAAACCATCCAGTCTACACTGCAACATCAAGCTGGATTTGCCTCTGGCTCGGTTTTTCGGAGTCGCGATGGGCTGCGGGTGACGAGCTATGTGCAATGGGCGGATCAGACATCCTATGTAGCGACTCAACCCTTCCCAGATTTCGCCATCCCCGATCTTCACCTCTTTGAAATCTTTGCCGCCGAACCGCAAGGCAGTGAGTTACAGCTCTCACCAGGCATGGATGGGCTGATCAACTTTGGCATTTTCAAGCTGAAGCAGCCGGAACATCAGCCTCGGTTTATTGAGCTCTTTCAACAGGCGCTCGAAATGGTTTCAGGCCAAGCCGGACTGATTTCAACTTTTGCACACCGGAGTCTGGATGGCTGGCGGTGTATTAATTTAGGGCATTGGCGATCGCTCGCAGATTATGCCGCAATGGATGCCAACCGTCCGTTCTCACCGATTTTTGGCGAAATGCTTGACCTCGCAGATAACGAGTACCAGAAAACCTTACACGAAGTGGTGTTTACGACTTGATGAGTTACTAGATTAAGACTTTGCCTGGCTCAGTAGTCTGACTCAATCTAGATTTTTTCCCGTTGGGCATAAATTTGGTCGAGTTTGAGAAAGGTTTTGAGTAAAACATTCGCGCCCTGTTCGCACTCTTCCGGGGAGGTATATTCCTCTTCCGAGTGGCTAATGCCCTGCTGACTGGGCAAAAAAATCATTCCCATATCGACAATCCGCCCAATTTCCTGCGCATCATGTCCGGCGCGGCTGGGCAGGTGAGCGTACTCCAAATGTAGTTCTTCGCAGACCTGTTCAATCGTGCCCATGATGTGATTTGCGGCCAGTGTCGGTTGAATGTGCAACGTCTGGCGCAGGGTAATTTCGGTGCCTGTAGCCGTCGCGATCGCCTGAATTTTCTGCTCCAATTGATGCACTAAATCCTGCAAATGGGATTCGGACAGGTCACGTAAATCAATCCGCAAATCGACTTTGCCGGGAACGGTATTCGTCGCATTGGGCGAAACCTGCAAAAAGCCGACAGTTGCCACCTGATCACCGGGCGTTTCCACAGCCAATTGATTCACAGCCAGGACAATCTGGGATGCGGCTACCAGCGCGTCTTTCCGCATATGCATGGGCGTTGTCCCGGCATGATTGGGGCGACCGATAATGTTTACGGCAAAACGGTATTGCCCGACCACACCCGTCACCACGCCAACGGGCCTGTTCAGGTGTTCCAATACGCCCCCCTGCTCCACATGCAGTTCCACAAAGGCGGCGATTTGACTGCGATCGCGCTGCGCCTGATGAATCTGATCCCAATCGCCGCCGACTTTTGCCAGACACGGTTGAATTGGCGTGCCATCCAAGCGGCAGTAGTAATCTGCCCCTTCCTGAATCTGCCCCGCCATCGCTTTCGAGCCAATCACCGATCGCTCTTCGTCGGTAAAGACAATCACTTCCAAGGCATGCTGCAACCGCACCTCGTTTTCATGCAGCACGCGCACCACTTCAATTCCCGCCAACACGCCCAAACACCCGTCATACCAACCGCCCACGGGCACCGTATCAATGTGCGAACCCGTCGCTAGGGCAGGTGCATCTGGATCCAGTCCCGCATATCGCCCGATGATGTTGCCTGCCGCATCGACTCGCACGGTCATTCCGGCTTCTGCCATCCAGGTCTGCACCCGTTGCCGCGCCAGCAAATCTTCCGTACTGAAGGCAATTCGACACACGCCCCCATTCGGCAGTCGTCCCACTTCCGCCAGTTGATGAATACTCCGGACAAGGCGATCGCGGTTCACAATTAAAGGTCGAGTCGCAACAGTCATTTTTCCCTCTTTAGCAGTTTATCGAATTATTTGTATACGGTATACAGAAGCAATGAATAATACTTCTATCAAATGGCAGCAGCCGACTCTACTTCTGTATTAGCACAGACATTCCAGGGATTAAGTCACTTGATCCACCAGGCGAAACCAGGCAATCTGGGTGATTTCGGACAGGGCTTGTTGTTGTTCCGTCGCGCGATCGTGCTGCAAGCGTTGCTCAAACGCTGCCAGAATACTGGACTTGGTGTGATTTTTGACCGCCACGATGAACGGAAAGCCAAAAGTTTCGCGATACTGCTGATTTAACTGATGAAAGCGCTCATATTCTGCCGGGGAGAGCCGATCCAGTCCCGCCCCTGCCTGCTCCTGCACCGAAGCATCCGCCATTTTCGCCTTACTGCCCAAATCGGGGTGGGCGCAAATCAATGCCAGTTGGTCAGCCGGAGCCATGGCCTGCACCACGGCAACCATTTGCTGGTGCAAGTGCTGCACATCCAGAAAGGGGCGAGACTGCCAAGTGGCCTCAGCGATCGCGGGGGTATCCTCAAAAATGGCACCCAACGCCTGGACAAACGCGGTCTGGTGCATCTGATTTAATTCAGAGAGCGGATAAGGCATCGTTACCCCTCCCCGACCGTGTCAAGTTGTTGAATTTCCTGAATCACCCGCTCTTTGCTAGCCATCAGATGGGCTTGAATCGCTGCCGTCGCCGTCACTGGATCGCGATCGCAAATGGCCTGATAAATCCGCCGATGTTCACTCCGAATTTCCAGCACTTCCGGGTTGTGTTCCAGCGTCCGCAACCGGAGTAAGGCCATCTTGTCAAACACCTGATCCAAAATTTGCACCAACCAGGCATTCGCAGAACTCTCCGCTAGCAACCGATGAAACTCATAATCCATATGCAACAACTGGTAATGGGTGAGTTGGTGCAATTGTTGTCCCTGCGTTTTCTCCGCTCGTTGCACCACCAATTCCAATTGTGCCAGTTGGCTCTCCGACGCATGACGACAGGCTTCAGCGACAGACAATTGCTCCAACGCCATCCGGCAATCATAAAGTTGAACGGCATCGGCGATCGTAAACTGAGCCACCCGTAACGCCCCATTGCCATCCGTCGTCACCAAATTTTCCCGTTGCAATTGGCGAATGGCTTCACGAATTGGTGTGCGACTGACGGCCAAATGTTCCGCCAGTTGAGTCTCGACTAAGCGTGCCCCGACTGCCAACTCGCCCGACAGAATGGCATTGCGCAAGGTTTGATAAGTTTGTTCGTGCAACGATTGAGCACGTTTCAACGGTTTAGAGGAAAAAGACACGTGGCGTCTCCTGAGCCCAGACATAGTCAACAGCAAAAGCGATGAAGACATCAACGACCTATTTGTATACCGTATACCAATTTTTTGACTTTGCCAAATGAGGGGAAGGGAGGGGAAAGGAGTCAGGAGTCAGGAGGGAGGGCGAGGTCGGTAGGGGATAAACGATTCGTAGAGACGTACCGCTGGCACGTCTCGGTTTGGGGCGTGGTGGCAGAATCTGGGTGGGGCGGAATTGTTGCAAAAAAAAGCTTGCAGTCCACATGAGACTCCAAGCTGGATGGATCCTGATCAAGACTCACAATTGGGTTGCTGTGAAATTTGACAAGGGGTAGGTAGGGTGCAGCAGCGATCTCGCTTGAACCGCGATCGCGCTAGCTGGCAACTTTAGCTTTTGGTAAAACCAAGGTCATGTTCTTCGGCAAATCGCTCCATGAAGCGGAGGAAGCGTTCCCACTCAGCGGCAGAGCGAATGATATAAGTCGCTTCGATCGCATCGGGCTGACCGTTGACAAATTTGGCGTTGACTTCGCGGGTGGTGATTTCACCCTCATCGTCAATTAAGTACATCCCCGTGATTTCCTGCGTCATGCTAGTCGAGAGGGCTTTCGGGCTTTGAAAAAAGAACTTCGCAGTGCCATTAGTGCCATCCTTGGCCCTGGTAATTCGCACATCGGGAATTACATCCTCATCAACCCCTCTCGCAAACTGAATTCGAGCGACCATGATCTACTACTTCCGTAAAGAGTCCAAAAATTGATATTTGTCTATCATCTCATATTGGATTTACAAAACTAAAGAATGGGGGAAAGTTTAGGGAGGAGGGAGGGGAAGGGAGCGAGAGGGAGGGGAAGGAAGGAGAAGACAGGAGTCAGGAGTCAGAAGTCAGGAGGCATGGGCGGGAGGAGATATCGTAGAGACGTGCCGCTGGCACGTCTCTTGCTTGGAGTCAGGAGAAATGGGCGGCAGAAGAGGTCGTAGAGACGTGCCATTGGCACGTCTATTGCCCCGCACCATTGGCACGTCTATCGCACCGCACCAATGGCACGTTTATCGCACCGAGCCGCGTGTCTATTGCCCCGCCCCATTGCCGATGTCTCTTGCCTCTCCCACCATCCACCGGGAGACGTGCCAGCAGCGCGTCTCTACCAGGTTTTCCCGCCGCGCGCCAAACGCCCACCCCATCCAGGCAATCACCCATCATTCCCCCTCCCCCTCCCCTTCCTGACTCCTGACTTCTGACTCCTGACTTCCTTTCTCTCCGTTTTCCTCCCTCCCCCTCCCTTTTTTCCTCCCAACGTGCTCCT
>JAIXVO010000332.1 GCA_027482985.1 Cyanobacteriota bacterium | reverse complement strand
GAATTCGCGATCGCGCCCTGATCGAAGCGGGTTACCCCGAACTAGCAACCCCGGTGGGTCGCGGTATGGAGGGCTAAAACCCTGGTGTACTGCGGTGAACCCCGAACTAGAATTCCGGGGCTCACCGCAAGAGTACCCGCAGGGGTCATTCTCACTAGCTGGGTGTATGGACTTGAATAGTGATGCCTAGGGAAGCTTAAGCGTCTAAGGAATCTAGTGCTCTGTCAAGGTTGAAATTTAGGGTGTGACTATTCTTGGCATGGCCTTTTTGCGGTGCATTACTTCGCCTTAGCGTTGTGCACGGCACCCTAAAAACTAAGCTTGACGCAACACTAGGCTACCTATCAGGTCTTCACCGGGATGTTGATTAAAACTCTAGTTAGTGAGAGATGAACTATGTTGCTTTCAACCTTTGAACTGCTGCTGAAACCGATCACACCCACCGCTGGCACGGTCAGTGGGTCCGATCGCAGTATTCTGCAAGGTTATTTCTTAAATGTCGCCAACCCCACTAGCACGTCCCTCCGGCTGCGGCTGCGGTTTAATGCCCAAAGCCCTGCCATCGATCGGACGAAACTCCTGGTGGCTAGAGATACGCTGGGAACCAATGATTTTGCCAACCTCACCGTGGGTAATACCTATGATTTTCGGTTGGGTGCTGGCGATACCGGCCTGGTGATTCTACAGCCCGACATCAGAACGTTGAACCCAGCCAATTTGGCCGATCAAATCGAGGTGCGGGGCTATGTGGAAATCTTTGCGGTTTCCTCCTTCCCCTTTCTTGGGGGTGCCCGCTCCTTTCCGCTGCTGGTCACCCCTGAGCACCGGGGCACTTTCCTCCCCTCCCCCGGCACCAGCGGAGATTTTGACCAACTGATCACCGCAGTACCCACCTCGTCGGGTAGTGCCCTGCTCAATGTGGATACTGTGTTTGACCCGCCCATTTTAGTCGATCCCATTAGGCCGTTTCCCCAGTTTCCTCAGCCCATCCCTATCCCCGGCCCCATTGACCCGATCGGTCCGGTGGCTGAGGGTATCAACCCTGGGGTGACTTTCCAGCTTGAGAACATCCAGCAAGTCTTGGGTTTTATGGCCCAGCGACTAGATGACTTGAGCCAGCCGATCCCCAATGGTTTGCCGTCCGTAATCGCCAACGGTGACCAACGCCAGCCAGTTGCCTAGATCGCCTATGGACTGTGCCTGCCCGCCTTCGGGGGCAGGCACCCCAGACAGTTTTCCACCCAACCCCTGCTGCGGCTAAAGCTATGACAACCATGCCAGATCTGGACGTACCCCCTTTTCGATTTCAACCGCTGACCACCAGTTGGGCCGCGATTCATCCCCAGCCTCGGGGTGTCATCTTCTTTATTGGTGGGGCTTTTTTCGGCACCTTTCCCACGGT
Organism: Cyanobacteriota bacterium; assembly: GCA_027482985.1. GTDB lineage: Bacteria > Cyanobacteriota > Cyanobacteriia > Leptolyngbyales > Leptolyngbyaceae > JSC-12. The sequence continues at coordinate 1,340 of JAIXVO010000332.1, read as the reverse complement.
TTTTTACCGTTACTTGCTCCGCAGCCTCTATAACCAGGGCTATACCTTAGTGACTTTGCCCTTTCGGTTTTCCTTTAGGCACTGGTCGGTGGCCATGAGCCTAGCCCAGGGTAAAGCTCAAATTCGTCGAGAATTAACCGAACTGGCCCAGCAGCGAGGCTATAGCCACAAACTTTATGGTGAGGATCCCAATTCGCCAGCGTTTAACTATCTGTGGCTCGGCCACAGCCTAGGCTGCAAATACATTGCGCTGCTCGAACTGTTGACGGATCGTGCTAAACAAGATGGAGCGGCACTTAACTGCATCGGGCCTAGGCAGGCTGAGCGTTTGGCTAATGCCTTAGGTGAGGGTGCTCTAGAACAGATTTCACTCCTGAACCAGCCGTCGATTCTGCTCGATCCGGTTGTTTCTGACCTGGACAATGCGGTGCCGATAAAATCGCTTAGGACCCTGCTGGAACGGTTCATTCGGGTAGAGCCATCCATTGCCCAAACCTATTGCTTGATCAGTCGCTCTCAGCTTTTTGCCCTCACCTCGGTGATTGCGTTTACGAGCCAGTTGGCCAACGAAACCGTCAGCACCCTGAAGGAGCTGCTGACGTTACAACTGTCGAGTTTTAGGACCTTGCCTTTGGGCAAACATTTGGCTGCACTTGGGTTTAAGAGAGGGAATCTTGAGCTAGTTGAGGCGGTGCTGGAGTCAATTGACAAGGCAAAAGCACGATTGCTTGACTCCGATGGTTGATCGTTAAGGGACGTCCAGGCCATTAACCATCCCACCCTTAAACTGTAAGTGAAGATCCTCCCTGGAGATTCTGGCATTTTGGGGCAATTTAAATGTTGAGGCGTTGCTGATTGCAACGATGAAATGGTGGGAGGGCGAACAATCGTTCGCCCTCCCACGGGACATGGCTGAGTAATGAGCTAAAACAAGCTACACCGACCCAGCGGCGGCGGGCACGCTGCGGGCCATCTCATCATCGAGCCCCACCAGGCGAGCGCTGAGATCCCACAGTTTGCGGGCCTTGGCGTCGTCGAGGGCTTCGTTGGAGACCTCCTGGGCAAAGGAGCGGCGGCCCGGCTTTTGGCGGTTGCCCCAGCTCCAGTACATGCCCGACTCCTTGAGTTCGGGGTCAGTCACCGTGTCGGCCACCCGCTCCCCAGCCAGCTGCTGGGTCACATAGCCGCCGGTAATGTTCTTCTGAAACCAGGGGAAGATGCTCTGAAACGCCTTAAAGTGGTTGCGAAACAGGGGCGTATCGGCCACGCAGCCGGGGTAGAGCGAGCCAAAGGAGATGCCCGTTTCGTCGTGGTAGCGGCGGTGCAGTTCGCGCATGGTG
>JAIXVO010000066.1 GCA_027482985.1 Cyanobacteriota bacterium | reverse complement strand
CTGGTGCGGAGTTTGCGGCGACGCGGGAAGTATGTCGCCATGATTGGGGATGGCGTGAATGATGTGCTGTCCTTGAAGCAGGCGAATTTGGCGATCGCGATGGAAAGTGGCAGTAAAGCGACTCGCAGTGTGGCAGATATTGTCTTGCTGAAGGATTCGTTTGGCGCGTTGCCGCACACGTTCCTCGAAGGGCAACGGATTCGCAATGGGATTCAGGACGTGATGAAACTGTTCCTGATTCGGACGTTTTGTGTGACGCTGCTGGTATTCGCCACGGCGATCGTCACCGATAGCTTCCCGCTTCAAAATAAGCAGGCGGCGATCGTGTCCTTGATTGGGGTGGGCTTCCCGACCATGTTTATTCCGATTTGGGCACAACCGGGGGCGATTCCCCGCCGCAGTATGGTGCGATCGATGCTGCATTTTGTCATTCCGGCCACCCTCACCCTGACGCTGGTTTCGCTGATGGTGTATCTGTTCTTCCTGGTGGTGGCGATTCTCGATGTGCCGCCGGATATGAATTTGACGCAGGTGGGCTATGCCGAACCCCGCAGCGCCCTGGTGACGATTCTGGTGATGGGCACCTTACTGCTGATTCCCTTCCTCAAACCGCCGACCAAATTTTGGGTGGGCGGCGAACCCTACAGCGGCGATTGGCGTTACACCATCGTCGCGATCGTCCTGCTGGGGGTCTATTTCCTGATTATTGCCATTCCCCCCTTCCGCACCTTTTTCGAGCTGTATCGGTTGGGTCTGCCCAGTTATGCCTTCATTGCCCTAGTCGCTATTCAATGGTGCTTCATTCTGCGGGCGATCTGGCGCAGTCGCTTCCTCGATCGCTTCCTGGGGCTGGATTTGGGCTAGCGATCGCGGGGTGTTGGCAGAACGGGTTAAACCGCGATCGCGGCACATAAGGTCAGGGCAAATCACCATTCACTCCGACCGCCTTTCACGAGTAGCACTAAGTCTGTAAAGAGATATCAGTAATTTCCCTGACTAGTTTATCAATCCTGGCTAAGATGGCTGTTGATTCCCGTAAATGTTCGGGCTGACTAGAGCCATTTCAGTTTTCTTTTACCGCTTACATTGTGACTCCTCAGTTATTTTTCGGTGGTTTCCCTCGCCCTTTGCACCAACGGGCTCCCGCTTTTGCCTGTGGCAGAATAGGACTTGCCCTGCTCACAGTGATGATTGCCGGATCAGCCGCGATCGCCCAAGTCATCCCCGATGCCAGCCTCGGCACGCAATCCTCAGTTGTGCAAACTAACGGCTTACTGGATACAGTGCAGGGCGGACATCAGGTTGGTCACAACCTATTTCATAGTTTTCGAGAATTGAACGTCGGGGCGGGGCGATCGCTCTACTTTGCCGATCCGGGTGTGGCGAATATTTTGACCCGCGTCACTGGAACCAATCCCTCTCTGATTGACGGGCGCTTGGGAGTGAATGGGGCTGCCAACCTGTTTTTGCTCAACCCCAACGGGATTATTTTTGGGGCGGGTGCCAGTTTAGACATCCGGGGTTCCTTCACTGCCAGCACCGCTTCCGCGATCAAGTTTGCCGATGGCAGCGAATTTAGTGCCACCCAACCGACCGCGCCCAATCTGCTCACGATTTCCGTTCCCGTGGGCTTACAACGGGGGGGCAACGTTCCCAGTGCCAGTATTATCAATCGCGGCAATTTGCAGGCAGGACAAGATCTCACCCTGGAAGCAAACACCCTGGATTTGCAAGGTAATCTCCGGGCCGAACGCGATTTGACATTACAGGCCACCGATACCGTCACCATTCGCGATACCGTCAGCACACCCTTTCTCGCCAGTTCTGGCAGAGACACAACGATTCGGGGCGATCGCGGCATTGATATTCTGGCGCTCCACCATCCCCAGCAAGCGGCAATTCAGAGTCAAGGCCATCTCACCCTGGTCAGTGATGGCCTCATTTCCGGGGATGCCCGATTTGCCACGGGAGGCAGTTTGCAAATTCTGCCGATCGCCCAACCGCTAGCCACTTTCATCAGTCTGTATGACCCCATCCTGACGAGTGCCGGGGATGTCAATCTGGCGCTGAATTACACCGGAGCCTCCTTACTGATTGAAGCCGGGGGCAATATTCAAATTCAGGGCACGGTAGACATCACCACGCCGGATACTGCCGCGCCCTTCGTGGGAGATGATGTCGTGTTGAATACCCAACCGGGCTTGATTCTGCGATCGGGGCAAACCACTCGCCGCTATGCCGCCGATTCTGGCACTGTAAGCGGCAGTACGACTGGAGCCGGACTGGTGCCTACGCCGGGAATTACGCTCAACCAGGGAGTGACGATCGCCCCCGATGGCATCGTGCGGCTCACTACCGCTGGCGCTGGCGATATTCAAACCAACCAGATCATCGCCCCCCGCGCCAACATCACCCTGACCAGTGGGCGATCGCTGACCACCAACGGGCAACCCATCAACACGGAGGTCACAACGGGCAATGGGGGCCGCATCACCCTCACGACCCTGAATGGCAATTTGCTGACGGGGGATTTATCTGTCAATGTGCAAACCTCCGGCGCAAATGCCGGGGATGGGGGCGCGATCATCCTCTCCAGCACCAACGGCAATCTGACCACGGGCAACTTGCAAGCCGGGACTCGCAGTAATGGTAATGCGGGGAATGGGGGAACGATCGCCCTCACCGCCACCAATGGCAATCTGACCACGAGGGATATTACCAACAGTGCCTTTGGCTTCAGTACGGTGGGCAACAGTGGCGCGATCGCCCTCGCCACCACCAACGGCAACCTGACGACTGGCAACATCACGACCAATCTCACCCTGGTGAATCCGGGCACAGGCGGCAATGGGGGGAGCGTTACCGTGTCCGCAAGCAATGGCACCATCACGACCGGACGGGTGGAAGCGCTGCGGCGATCCGGGGCGACACCCACCGCTCAGGCGGGCACCATTACGATGACCAATAGCAATGGGGCGATCGTCACGGGCGATCTGTCAGTCTACACCCGCAACTTTTATGGCATCTCCAGCGAAGGGGGCACCATCACCCTCAGCAGCAATCAGGGCAACATCACTACAGGGGAGGTTTCAACCGCCTCTTTCGGAGAACGGGGGGGGCGATCAGGGGGAGCGATCACCATTACCGCTGCAAACGGCGACATCACCACTGAGAGATTGTTTGCGACCTCCGGTGGGTTTACCCAAAATGCCACGGGCAATGGTGGGGTGATTCGCGTGGACAGTCCTCAGGGGAAGATCACCACCAAAGTTGTCGCCGCTTCCGCTTCGGTGTTGTCGTTCAATCCGACCCAAACCACTGGCGGAGGGGGACGGGTGGTGATGACCGCTGGCGGGACCGTACAAACGGGTGATGTCAACCTGTTTGCTTTAGCCACCATGCGCGATCCGAGGGGGTTTGGCCCGCTTGTCCCCCCCGCCAGCTATGACTTTACCCTCGTGGGCAATGGCGGTAGCATCGACCTCACCAGTACGGGGGGCAGCATTCAAACGGGGAATTTGTATACCTTCTCGACTGCCGCCATCGAACAGAACTTTTTCCGTGCCCCCCCGCAACTTTTCGATGGTTTCAATCGCGCCTTTCGGACGACTGCCAGTACTGGCGGTGACATTCGCCTCAACGCCGCGCAAAATATCACGACGGGGTCCATCAGTACGATTGGCAACACAGGTTCCGGCACGGTCACGGTCACCGCTGGCAACAGTTTCACCGCGACGGGGACGCTGGTTTCCACTGACACCTTTGGCTCAGGGCGAGCAGGCGATATTGCGATGCGGGCACCGACGATCGCCCTCACCAATGGCGGACAACTCTCGGCCTCCGCACATCAGGTGGGTCACGGGGGCAATATTGCGATCGCTGCTGATACCCTCAATATCCAGGGCACCACCACCCAACCGCCCCGCAGTAACTTACTAATTCAAACCCCCACGGGCATTACCGTTTTGCCGAATGTGTATTTGGGGGGTTACGTGCCCACTGGCGATCTTGCCAACTTGTCGCCGGGAGGGGCTTTTCCCAGTGGCCTCTTTGCCCAAACCACCCAGGGTTCCACCGGGAATGCGGGCAACATTCGCGTCCAAACGGGGCAACTCAACCTCAGTCAGCAAGGTGCAATTAGCACCACCACCTTCGGTCAGGGCGCTGCCGGGGAGGTGGCAATTCAAGCCACCGCGATGCAGCTCACCAATGGCTCCATTTTTAGTGGGGTCGCACCGGGGGCAACGGGCACCGGGGGAGCGATCGCGATCGCCACTCCGATCCTCGATCTGGCGAATCAAGGCCGGATTCAATCCCTGACTTTGGGCACGGGACGAGCAGGCGACATCACCTTGCAAACCCAGACGACCCGGATCACGGATAGCGGCAGCGGCATCATTTCCGGCAGCGGCACCCCGGAGCAACGGGGCGGCACTGTTGGGGAGGGGGGAACGGTGCGCCTCACGACCAACACCTTACAAATTCAAAATGACGGCATTATCAGTGCTGCGACCTTCACTGCCGGACGCAGCGGCAATTTAGAGGTAACGGCGGACACTGTGGAACTGACCCGGCAGGGCAAACTCTCGGCCACCACCCAAAATCAGGGCAATGCTGGAAACATCATCGTCACCGCCCGCGATCGCCTGTGGATTGACGATGCCCTCAGCGGCATCTTTGCCAATACGACACCGCAAGCTACTGGCAATGGGGGGAGTCTGTTCCTGACGGCAGGCCAATTATTGCTGCAAAATCGCGGTCGGATCAGCACTGGGAGCGACGGGACGGGAGCCAGTGGAGACATGCAAATTGTCGCGCCGCAAATTGACCTCCAGACGCAGGGGGCGCTGACCGCCTCAACGGGGGACAGCGGGAAAGGGGGGAATCTCACCCTGGTGGGCGATCGCCTCACCCTGGAGAGCGGCGGCACTGCCAGTGTCAGTACCAACGGCAGCGGCAATGCGGGCAATTTGACGGTGACTGTCCGCGATCGCGTTCTGATTACCGACCCGCAAAGTGGCCTGTTTGCCAGCACCACGCCCCAGGCGATCGGCAATGGCGGCAGTATTACCCTGGCAACCACGACTTTAGATCTATGGAATCAGGGCAGTATCAGTGCGGCCAGTTTGGGACCGGGACGGGGCGGCGATGTGACTGTGACGGCGCGCCAACTCACCCTTCAGAACCAGAGCAGAATTATTGCCGAAACCGCCGCCAGCGATGGGGGCAACCTCCAACTGACGGTCACGAAGCTGGTGTCACTGCGGCAGAACAGCCTGATTTCCGCCAGCGCAGGCACGACCCAGGCGGGGGGCAATGGTGGCAACGTCACGATGCGGGCGGGCTTTGTGGTGGGGGTATTGCGGGAAAACAGCGATATTCGCGCCAATGCCTTCACGGGCAACGGGGGGCGCGTCAACATCACGGCGCAGGGGATTTTTGGCTTGCAGTTGCGTCCGCAAGATACCCCCCTCAGCGACATTACCGCCAGTTCTCAATTTGGCCTCAGTGGAACCGTCACCCTGAACACGCTCAACATTGACCCCAACCGGGGCTTAGTGCAACTGCCGAGTAATTTTAGTGATTCCAGCCGCCAGATTACCCAAACTTGCTCCCCTCGGCAACAGAGCAACAGCTTTGTGGTGACGGGGCGGGGCGGGGTGGCCTTGAACACCAGCGAGACGTTCAATCAACTGGCAGGGGGTGCAACGGATGAAGCGCTGGCAACGACCACGATCGCGCCACCAGCAACTCACCCGCAAGAAGCGACTACCTGGCAACGAGACACGGATGGATCGGTGGCGCTAGTTGCTCAAACTGCGGTGCATCTGCCCGCGATCGCCCCCGTGCTTTGTCCACTGGCTATCCCGCTGGAGCAACCCTGATGCTGAGACCGCTCTCCCGGATGTGGATCAAGCGCCTGCACCGCTGGCTGTGGTGGGTTTTCCTGGGGCTCATCCTCGCGCTGGGTACGACCTGGCTACCCGCGATCGCCCAATTGCCCCACCGCTCGCCATCAGCGTTGATGGTACAGGGACAACAGGAATTTGACCGGGGCAATTTTGCCGCCGCCCTGGAACACTGGCAACAAGCGACCCAGGCTTACCAACAGGCGCGGGATGCAGACGGGGCAGTGCGATCGCAGTTACAGCAAGCGCAAGCGTTACTGAGTGCGGGCTTTTATCAACGAGCAAAGGAAATGTTGGCGGCACTCCTCCCCCCCTTCGCCGCCTCACCCCCCTCAGAGGTCCAGGGCAACGTGCAGTTGCAGTATGGCAACGTCTTGCGGTTGACGGGCGATCATGTCGCTGCCGATCGCCTGTTACAAGCTAGTTTAGCGATCGGCAATCAACTCCAGTTACCGGGATTGCAGCAAAGTAGCCAGTTCCACTTAGGCAATTTGCGCCTGGATCAGCAACGCCCAGCTGAAGCCCTGACCTACTTTCAGCAAGCCGCCAGTGGGTCAGCCAGTGGTCAACTCGCAGCCCAACTGCGCCAACTGCAAACCCTCCAGCGCTTACAACGGTGGTCAGACGCGATCGCCCTCCTCCCCGCGCTCACCGCTCAAGTGACAGCCTTACCCGCCTCTGTCCGTGCTGTTTATACCCGGATGGAATTTGCCGCTCTGCTGGTGGCGTTCCCGCCGGCGGCTCAGGGTGCCGCGCCCCCCGATCGCTTCCGGCAAGCCGCGCAACTCCTGGCGATCGCTCAGCAACAGGCGCACCAGTTGGGTCATCCCCGGGCCGAGGCCACCGCAATCGGGCAATTGGGGGGGATTTATGAGCAAACGGGACAATGGGCGACGGCGCAACAACTGACGCAAACGGCTTTACAACTGGCGCGCCAGTTAGCATCACCAGAGTTGGTTTATCCCTGGGAGTGGCAATTAGGACGGATTTTGAAAGCAGCCCAACAGCCAACTGCCGCGATCGCCCATTACACAGCGGCGGTCAATGTGCTGCGATCGCTGCGGCAAGATTTGACGGGGTTGGCTCCCGATGTGCAGTTTTCCTTCCGCGATCAGGTCGAACCGGTTTACCGGGAACTGGTCGATCTGCTGCTCCAACCCAATGCCGACCAAGCCCAATTGAAGCAAGCCCGCCAGGTGGTGGAATCGCTGCAACTCGCGGAACTGAATAACTTCTTTCGAGCAGCCTGTTTAGAGGCGGCACCCCGCCAGGTGGATGATATCGATCCCACCGCAGCGACGATTTATCCGGTGATGTTGCGCGATCGCCTGGAGGTGATTTTGGCCATTCCCGGACAACCCCTGCGCCATGTCGCCACTGCGCTCCCAGAGGCGCAACTGGAAGCAGGCATTCAACGCCTGCGGATAGCCCTCCGCCGCACTGCCTTTCCCCAGGAGTATTTACCCGCCGCCCAGCAACTCTATGACTGGCTGATCCGACCGATCGCCCCCGCCTTACAACAGCAGCAGGTCAAAACCCTCGTGTTTGTGCCGGATGGTGCGTTGCGCAGTGTGCCGATGGCAGCGTTATACGATGGGCAACAGTATTTGGTGCAGCAGTACCAGATCGCTATCACTCCCAGTCTGCAACTGTTTAGTCCGCGACCGTTTCAGGTGGAGCGGATGCGATCGCTAGCGGCTGGCTTGAGTGAAGGGTCAGCGACCACGGTGCCCCTACCGGGGGTGAAGCAAGAAATTGAGCTGTTGCGGCAAAAGCTACCAGCTCAGGTGTTGCTGAATCAAACCTTTACGACCCAAGCCTTAAAGCAAACCGTCACGGCGACCCCCTTTACCCTGGTGCATCTGGCTACCCACGGTCAATTTAGTTCGGTAGCGGGTAAAACTTATATTCAAACCTGGGATGGGCGGTTAACGGTGAATGATTTACAGGAGATTTTGAATCGGCGCTCGATCAATGATCCAGCCGCTCTAGAATTATTGGTGTTGAGTGCCTGCCAAACGGCGGAAGGGGATAACCGAGCGGCTTTGGGGATGGCGGGATTAGCCCTTCGAGCAGGAGCCCGCAGCACCCTGGCGACGCTCTGGGCAGTGAATGATGCCTCCACTGTGGAGTTTATTACTGACTTCTATCAAGCCTTGTGGCAACCTCATACAGCCAAAGCCGCAGCCGTCCGGGTAGCGCAATTAAACATGCTGCGATCGCCGCAGTTTAAACACCCTTACTTTTGGGCACCCTTCATCCTAGTTGGCAACTGGTTGTAACGGTCTGATCCCGCGTCCTCCTTTCCATGAATTGCAACATCGTCCTATGAAGATTTCTCTCCCCCTTTTGCCTACCTGGTTCGCGATCGCGCTTTGGGTTCCGAGTCTCCTCTCCTGGTCACAGCCCGCCGTCCAGGCTCAATTCTCCTCTCCCGCAGGTCAGGGTTCCCCCCGTGG
>JAIXVO010000013.1 GCA_027482985.1 Cyanobacteriota bacterium | reverse complement strand
GTTTGACCGCAAACGCATTCCTGAAATTTTACGCAGCAAACAACGCTGGATTGAGCGTGTCGTTGAACGGATGTCGGCTCAACAACAGTTGGCAGGTACCGATGTCGCTGCCGCCCAGCCGACTCAGGTGAGTTTACAGGCGACCGGTGAAACCTGGCAGGTGAGCTATGAACCGACCACCAAAACCACCCTCAGCCTGATCGAAAAACCGCAGCATCACCTGATCTTGCGGGGCAACACAGACAATATGGACTACTGCAAAGCAGCGTTACAGCAGTGGGTGGAGCACAAGGCGCAAAAAGTTCTCCTGCCCTGGCTGAAAACCATCAGTCGCGAGGTGAAACTGCCTTACAAGAGCGCCGCCATTCGCAAACAGAAGACCATTTGGGGCAGTTGCTCGATTCGCCAAACCATCAGCCTCAATTCCAAATTGCTGTTTTTGCCGGAACCCATCGTCCAGTACGTGTTAGTGCACGAACTCTGCCATACAGTGCATCTCAACCACTCGCCCGACTTCTGGGCCTTAGTGGGCCGCCACGAACCTGCCTATAAAGCGCTCGATGCCAGCCTCCGAGATGCCCGCTATCTGGTGCCCTGGTGGATGGAACAATAATGCTGGCTCCCTGGCGATCGCCCCTGGCGCGTGCCCTCCATCGCAACCGCTCCCTGCCCCATGCCCGCTACTTACAGCTGGCGACGGTGCGATCGGATCACCGTCCCGCCAATCGAACGGTCGTCTTTCGTGGCTTTCGGGACGATACTAACCAACTCAAAATCGTGACCGATGCCCGCAGCCAGAAAGCACCTCAGATTGCCCATCAACCCTGGGGCGCAGCCTGCTGGTACTTCCCCACCACCCGCGAACAGTTTCGCTTGGCTGGGAGCCTGATTTGGGTCGGTGCCGACTGTGCCGACGAACCCTTACAGCAAACTCGCACGCGATCGTGGCAAGTACTCTCAGATGCCGCTCGCGCTCAGTTTACCTGGTCACACCCCGGCCACCCGCGCGACGAAACTGGCTTTCAGCAACCCCCACCCGATCCCCGTATCCCGCTACCCCACTTTGCCCTCCTGCTCCTCGACCCCACTGAAGTTGACCACCTGGAGTTGCGCGGCGACCCCCAAAATCGCACCCTCTATCAGCGGGATGCAGAGTCAAACTGGCAAGCGATCGCGGTAAATCCTTAGGCGATCGTCGCCACTGTCACCACTTTGAGCTAAACTAATTAAGGTCAAGCAATTGGCATTCGGGCGATTAGCACAGTGGTAGCGCACTTCCTTCACACGGAAGGGGTCACTGGTTCAAATCCAGTATCGCCCATACAACATGAAACCCTTATAAGCCAATTGAAAGCTCCTGGAATCAGGGGCTTTCGACGTTTTAAGCCTTGTCTAGATGAATAGTTCCCCTGTATTGAATTAGGTCTTTTTAGGTCATATTGGGTCACTGATTGGGGTAAGGATTGGGGTAAATGGGGTAGAGTAGAACAAGTAAACTACTTAACTCTTCACATGTATTCCAAATCCCGGCAGCGTAGGAAATCCAAGCCTGGCTCTGTCCAGGTTAAGGTCAGCAATAATCGTCTTCAACTTGTATTTTCGTTTGGTGGAAAAAGACATTACCTGAGTTTAAGGCTGACAGATACACCCTATAACCACAAACTGGCTCAGGAGAAAGCTTTTGAAATTCAACGGGACATGGACTACGGGCAGTTTGATGCTCAAAATCTTGACAAGTACAAGATTGGGGTAAGTCTGACTACCGTTGACCCAGTTACCCCAATTACCCCAATGCCCACAGTTCTTAATATTTGGAAGGGGTATTTTGAGAGCAAGCGGGGTGAGTTAAAACCTAAAACGGTAGAAAAATATGACAATCTCACCCGTTTATTTGCCAAACTCGGTGACTTGCCCGTTGAAGACGCGATGCAGGTCAAAGCTGCGCTTCAGAAAGTGACAACAGTTGATCGTGTTCGAGATGGATTGACCTACTTGAATGCGGCAACTCAATGGGCGTGTAAGCACAAATTGATTAGTGCCACTCCTTATGTTGGGATGGCAGGAGAAATGCCCAAACCAAGATACATAACCGATCCACAGCCCAATGCTTTTAGTTTGGAGGAGATGGATCAGGTGCTCGATGCATTTCGGAATGATAAGCGCCCTGGCATGAATTACCAGCCCTACGCGCCTTTCGTTGAATTTTTATACCGCGTTGGTTGTAGACCCAGTGAGGCGATCGGGTTAACCTGGGCAAATGTTTCGCCTGACTGCGGCACGATTTATTTCACAGGTTCGCTGGTCCAAGTGAGGAACCGAAGAGTCCGTAGTGATGGAAGTAAAAACAATCGGACGCGATCGCTCTCTGTGAGTCTCGCAACTCAAGAGCTTTTGCAGAGAATTAAACCGGAAAAACCGTCTCCTGAAAGTTTGGTATTTCCCTCTCCAGTCGGCGGTTCAATCAATTACCGCAATTTCAGTCGCAGGGCTTGGTCCAACGTGGTTGACCCAATCAAACCAAACACAACACCCTACTCCTGCCGAGACACCTTTATTACCCAACAACTGCTAAAGGGCGTTCCTACTGGAGTTATCGCTAAATGGTGTGATACCAGTGTCCAAATTATTGAGCGGCATTACTTGGACAAACTTAAAATTGCACAGTTACGACCTATAGACTGAGCCATTTAGCTCAGTCTATAGGTCATGTTTCTTCTGGGGCATAGAAAATCGGTTAATTGAGGTTGAATCTTGAACGACGTAGAAGCCCAAGCAAGAGCTTTACTCCAAACGCTTATTTCAACACCGTTTCAATCTTGTGCGCTCATCAATCGGGAGTTTCTTGATCTCCCGGTTGTGCCTGGTCTATATGCAGTCAGGCATCGGGAGCATGGGCTACTCTATCTAGGCAAAACCAAGAAATTAAGGGAGCGATTTAGGGGAGGACACAAAGCCTGCACTTGGTCTTGGCTAGATGATTATGACCATCGAGATGTGCGAATCTGCTTCGTTACACTCTCGATGGTCGATGTCTTAAAATTAGGTGACGAGTTAGAAAGTATTTTGATTAACGCGACAAAACCACCCTACAACGCGCAGTACCCTAGTAGGGACTAGAGGCATAGATTATGCAAACTCTCCCACAAACTGACAACAAACACCTGAGTCGCGATGCAGCATTAATGCTGCTTGCTGTGCTACCCGATCATATTCGTACTGCATACCTGAATCACGCTCGCCAAATTGGCTACAGTGTGGAGTTGGTGCTGGAAATGGCACTTGCCGATTTTCTAGACCCTGAATCGTTGAGCTTCACAGACTGCAAGCCCCAAATTGGCTTATCCTCTGAGAATGGTGATGCGGCGTGACAAGATTTTGTCTCAGATGGGTTGAAACTTGGGTAAGAAGTGCAATACTCCTTGTTTTTATCCTCGTTCCCATTCCTGGTTATCTTTTTGCTCAGATTGAGCCTGTTGAATTTGTTCGTAGGCGATCGCGAACCGTTCCATCAAATGCTCATACTGCTCTGCTGTGAAAGTGGATATAGCATTTCCCGCCCTAATGAGGTACAACTAATAGGAACAGACCTAATCTTTTCTTAACTGTCAGATGAAAGCAT